>CALGTT010000223.1 GCA_937901485.1 uncultured Ruminococcus sp. | reverse complement strand
AGCGCCACCTTGCCAAGGTGGAGGTAGCGAGTTCGAGCCTCGTAATCCGCTCCATTTTTTTCGGCGCTATAGCCAAGTGGTAAGGCGTAGGTCTGCAACACCTTGATCCCCGGTTCAAATCCGGGTGGCGCCTCCAGAAAATCCATCAGCTTCGCTGGTGGATTTTTTATATATTCGCTCAGAGCGGCGAATAGGGAAACTACATTCTTCGGACGCGCGAGTCCGGAGAACAGATGAAAATGAGGAGGTGAAACGAAATGGCAATTTTTCTGGTGGACTATGAGAACGTCTACATTGAGGGACTGACGGGTATGGACAAGCTGACAGAGGAGGACACGCTGCATATTTTTTACACACACAATCGCTGCGGTCTGACATTCGGCTTATATGAACAGCTCATTGCCTGCAAGGCGGCAGTCAAGCTCAATGAGGTGGCAGTCAGTCCGCGCAACGGTGATCCGGTGAAGAACGCACTGGATCTGCAGCTGATGCTGTACACGGGCTACCTGATGGGCAGCTCCGGTACGCAGGAGCTGTACATTGTCAGCAAGGACAAGGATTTCCTGCTGGGACTGGATTTCTGCACGCATTACATTGCGGATCATCCCGTCCGTCTGGAGCTGGTGCCCACAGTTGCGGCAGCCTTTGCCGAGCCGGAGCCTGAGCCGCAGGAGGATGCGGAGGCTTCGGAGGAAGCGGCGCAGGAGCCGGATCTTGGCGGCTACGATGCCTTTGTGAAGGCTCTGCAGCGGTCGGAGATGCCGAGCTTTGCGGCGATCTGTGACCAGTACGCAAAGCCTGCGCTGGAGGAGCGTGTGCCTGCGGTGACGGGGGATCTGTTTGCAGGACTGATGACGGAGGGAGCTTTGGCTGAACAGGAAGCTCCGCTGTTCACGGTGCAGTATCACAACACCGTGCGCAACCTGCTTGGCAAAAACACGGATGAGGAAACCGTGAGCAGGGTGTGTGAGATGATCTCGGTGTCCGATGATCTGGTTGCATTCAACAATGCGCTTGCGCGTTACTACAAGGACGGTCAGCGCACCAAGCAGATCTACCACAAATTCAAACCCAAATTTGAAGATCTGCGGCATCTGTCGAAGGCGAGAAGCCCGCGCAGATGATGAGAAATGAGGAAGAGGACGGTATTTGCGTACCGTCCTCTTTGTTTTTTCAGATAATGGCTCTGCTTGCAAGTGTTCTGCGTGACTTCGCGAAACAGGGACTTCCGGTTATGGAGTGTTTCCAAACGCGTCTGCCGGCGCAGGCTCTGCGCTATTTGTTTTTGCGGCAGGTAAACAGTACCAGCAGGGGATAGATCTCCAGTCTGCCCAGCAGCATATCCATGCTCAGCAGTATCTTTGCCCATTCAGAAAAGCCGGAGAAATTGCCGGCAGGATTGACTTCACCAATACCCGGTCCGACGTTGTTCAGACAGGTGATGACCGCTGTGACCGTCGTTCCTACATCATGCCCGTCGAGGGAGAGCAGAAGGATGGAGAGTGCCATCAGCAGGCAGAACAGTACAAAATACGAGCTGCATCCGCGCAGAACATCTTTATCCACTGCCTTGCCGTCGCATTTGACCGTGATCACAGTACGCGGATTGAGCACACAGCGGATCTCTTTGAGTGCGATCTTGCACAGCAGCAGGATGCGCATGACCTTCAAACCACCGCCCGTCGAGCCTGCACAGCCGCCGACAAACATCAGCAGAATGATGATGATCTGCGAGAGCACCGGCCAGTCCGTAAAGCTTGCAGTTGCAAAGCCCGTGGTCGATACTGTGGACATGACCTGAAAGGAGGAGTAGCGCAGTCCCTGCCAGAAGCTGCCGTAAATGTCCATGATGTTGAACGCGATAATGAGGATCGCCGCTGCGCAGATCCCCAGAAATACGCGCAGCTCCTCGTTCTTGAGCACGGACTTCCATTTCTTCATCAGCAGCAGGTAATAGAGTGTGAAATTGATGCCGAAGAGCGTCATAAATATGGTAATGACAACATCTATATAAACGCTGTTGAAATCCGCAACGCTGTTGTTGGTGATACCGAAGCCGCCCGTTCCGGCAGTTGCAAAGGCGTGGCAGAGTGCCTCAAAGAGATCCATGCCGCCAAAGAGCAGGAAGATCGTTTCCAGTACCGTCAGTGCAATGTACATACCGTACAGGATGCGCACCGAAAAGCTCATCTTTGCCACCAGCTTGCCCACGGTCGGACCGGGGGATTCGGCGCGGACAATGTGCATCGTGCGCGTGTCATTGTGCGGGAGGATCGCCAGCATGAAGACCAGTACACCCATGCCGCCCAGAAAATGGGAAAATGCACGCCAGAACAGCGTTGCATGGGACATGCTCTCAATGTCCGTCAGGATGGTAGAGCCGGTGGTCGTAAAGCCGGAGGTGATCTCGAAAATACAATCCGCAAAATTCGGGATGTCCCCCGACAGCAGGAATGGAATGCCGCCGAAGATGGACACCATCAGCCATACAATGGCAACGACTGCCAGTCCCTCACGATTGTAAAGCGACTTGTTTTCAGGCTTTTTCCATGCGATCAGACTTCCAGCCACGAGCAGTACAAGTGCTGTGGCTGCAAAGGCATTGCGGCTTGCAGGTTCATTGTAGATCAGTGCGACCAGAAGCGGCAGGATCATCAGTGCGCCGAGAATGCGCAGGAATTGTCCGGAGAGGTAGAGGATCATTCTGTAATTCATAACAACCTCCGCACTCAGGACTCAAAAATGTCATCAAGGCTTGTGATCTTGCTCTTGGTCGTGACGATTACAACGCTGTCATTGATCTTCAGGACATCATCACCGCTTGGGATGATACGCTTGCTGCCGCGGATGATGCCGGCGATCAGGAAACCGCTGTTCATGCGAAGCTCCTTGAGGGGAATGCCGACATATTTTGCCTGTTCACGGATGATAAATTCAATTGCCTCCAGCCGTTCATCCGCCAGCCGGTACAGTGTGATGATGTTGCTGTTGGCTGCATTTTGCTTGGCGCGGACGTATTGCAGGATGAGATCGACCGTGGTGGTTTTGGGGGAGATGATGTTCTCCAGCCCCACGCTGTCAGAGATCGAGCGCAGGGAATTGCGGTTGATCTTGGTGACGATCTTCTCCACGCCGATTTTCTTGGCGTAAAGGGACAGGATGATGTTTTCTTCATCAATACCCGTCAGACAGATGCAGGCATCCACATTTTCAATGCCCTGCTCCAGCAGAATGTCCTGATCCGTGCCGTCATCCCAGATCACGCTTGCCTTGGGGAAGTACTCACTGAGCTTTTCCGCACGTTTTTCATCGATCTCGATGATCCGCACGCTGATGCCCAGTTCCAGAAGCTGACTGGTCAGGTAGTAGGTGATCCTGCCGCCGCCGATGATGAGGGCGGATTTTACACGCGAACGGAATTCACCGACCTGCCGGTGAAAATTGCCGATCTCGCTGTGCGGTGCGGTAATATAGATCTTATCATCACTTTGCAGGATGAAATTACCATCCGGTATGATGACATCGCCGCCGCGCTCTACAGCGCATACCAGCATATGCACCTTCAGCTTTTTGGGGATGGTGTAGAGGGCAAGCCCGTCAAGAACGCTGTCCGGCGCAACGCGGATCTCTGCAAGGTCAAGTCTGCCCTTTGCAAAGGTTTCCACATGGATGGCGTTCGGATAGCGCAGCATTCTTGCAATTTCATTTGCAGTATGGAATTCCGGATTGACCATCATGCTCACGCCCAGCTCCTCGCGCATGAAGACCATCTGGTCCGCATAAGCAGGATTCCGGACTCTGGCAATGCTGTGCCTTGCCTTGCTCTTTCTCGCCATCAGGCAGCACATGATGTTGACCTCATCGGAATCCGTCATCGCAATGATGATGTGTGTGTGCTCCACGCCTGCCTCCAGCAGATCCTTCAGGATCAGACCATCACCGCAGATGCCCTGTACATCATAATTGTCCACCATATTGGTGACAACTTCGGAATCTGTGTCCATTACAGTGACATTGTGCCCTTCATTGCAAAGTGTCTGTGTCAGCAAACTGCCTGCCTTGCCGCAGCCAACGATTAATATGTTCACATTTATTCTCCTTCTTATCCGATATATTGCAATATTTGCAATCGGTATTACTACTATTATACCACAACCGCCTGCTTTGTCAACCGTAATTTCTGAAAATGCGAAAAAAGCGTAGAAAGACCTGAAAACAGGGGGGAAGAATTATGCAAAATGGCAAAAACAGGACGGCGCAAAATACGCCGTCCCTATAAAACTTATACATCGTCGTGCTTGACTGCTTCCTGTACATTGCCGCATTTGTAGCAGAATCTGGCATCCGGATTGATCAGCGGCTGACCGCAGTTGCGGCAGTACTGCCGCTTCATTTCCGGTTCAGCGGTTTCCGGCTCTGCGTATTCCGGTACAAAATCCGGTTCGCTGTCATAGCCTGCATCTTCCTGCGCATAAAGTTCGTCATAGTCGCCGTCATACTCCACAGATACGGGGTGCAGCTTTGCAGAAACAAGGGTGCATACAATGCCGATAATGAAGATCAGCACACACACGCCGGATGCAATGCCGGCAATGGGGAGCAGTGTGTCGTAAAGCATCCCCATGGAATCCTTGATAAAGGGAATATTCGCTGCGGCGATAAGATCAGTCAGGAACAGTCCGCCGAGCATCACCGCGCAGGGCACGAACAGCGCGACGCTGTAGACCTTCAATGCCGTGCCTGCACGGAAGCCGCCGCGCACATAGAACATCACCATCCAGATCATGATGCCGAGAAGGAGCACACCGAGGATGATGGGCACCCAGAGGGATACAGTCGCCTTGATCGTGAAGCCGCTGATCCCATTGCTGAGACTTTCGCGCATGGCAGTATTCCATGCGTCCAGGGGAGCTTCGAGATTTTCGCGGAGCTTTTCCTTGTCGGGGGCAAGGAATTCCAGTCCCGTTTCCTGACGGATCAGCTCCTGATTTTCCTCGATCAGGCGGACAAAATCATCCGGATTGATCTTCGGCAGCTCGCCGCCGTCGGTCAGGTAGGCGTTGTATCTGTCCATGATCTCTGCGGCGAATACGGAGAATGTGCCTTCCTGCATTACACGCTCAACATTTTCGATGCTGACGCGTTCATCGGCAATGAACGTGTCCAGAATGAACTGCGCGGCAGATGAGCCGTTGACCGTGATCTCCTCCATCGGGAATTTTTCGACTGCTGCCGTCAGCACGCGCTCCTGTGCTGCGCGGCGGAGACTCAGCGAAGTGAGTACACCTGCACCGAGCAGAACGATGAGGACGAAGCAGAGGATGCTGAGCAGGATGACCTGCCCTGTCTTTCTTTCTCTTGTTTTCATCATAGATCCAACCTTTCTTTTCTATATCGCGGTGTTTCAGCCCTATTTCCGGTTTTTGCGCATGGTCAGTCCGATTCTCTTTCTTTTGGCATCGACCTCCAGTACCGTGACCTTGACCACATCACCGACCTTGACCGCTTCCAGCGGATGCTTGATAAAGCGGTCGCAGATCTGGGAGATGTGCACCAGACCGTCCTCGTGCACGCCGATATCCACAAAGCACCCGAAATCCACGATATTCCGCACCGTACCCACCAGCTCCATGCCGGGCTTGAGGTCGGTGATCTCCATGATATCGCCGCTTCGCATCAGGGGCGGCGGCAGAAGATCACGCGGATCGCGTCCGGGCTTCTGCAGCTCTGCCACCATATCCTGTAATGTATAGCTGCCGATGTTCAGCTCCTTTGCAAGCGTGGATGCGCCTGCTTTCTTCACCTGATCGGCAAGACCGGAGAGCTTTCCGCCTGCGGCATCCTCCAGAGAATAGCCGAATCTCTGCAAAAGTGCCTTCGCCGCATCATATGCCTCTGGATGCACAGCCGTGTTGTCCAGCGGCTGTGTGCCGCCCGGAATGCGCAGGAAGCCCGCGCACTGCTCAAATGCCTTTGGACCAAGCTTTGCCACCTTCAGGAGCTGGCGGCGGTTCTGGAATGCGCCGTTCTCCTCGCGGTATTTGACGATGTTCTTCGCGACCGTGCCGCTGATGCCGGCAATGTGGGAGAGAAGCGGTGCGGAAGCGGTGTTCACATCCACGCCGACCGCGTTCACGCATTCCTCCACCACGCCGTCCAGCGCGGTCTGGAGGTCGTTCTTCGGCATGTCGTGCTGGTACTGTCCGACACCGATCGCCTTGGGATCAATTTTCACCAGCTCCGCCAGCGGATCCTGCAAACGTCTTGCGATGGAAACCGCACTGCGCAGGGATACGTCATATTCCGGAAATTCCTCTGCGGCAAGCTCGGATGCGGAATAGACCGACGCACCTGCCTCGGACACGACCATGTACGAAACCTTGTGCGGCAGCTCCGGCAGAAGCTCAGCCACAAAGCTCTCGGATTCGCGCGATGCTGTGCCGTTGCCGATGGAAATCGCCGTAATGCCGTGCTTTTTTACAAGGGCTGTCAGCTTCTGCGCCGCTTCGCGTGTCTTGTTCTGGGGGGGCGTGGGGTAGATGACCGTGGTGTCGAGCACCTTTCCGGTCGCATCCACGACGGCGATCTTGCAGCCCGTCCGGTATGCCGGATCAAGACCGAGGGTGACGGTATTTTTCAGCGGCGGCTGCATGAGCAGCTGTCCGAGATTGGACGCAAACACGCGGATCGCCTTGGCGCACGCATCCTCATAGAGCGCGTTTCTCACCTCGCGGATGATGGACGGCACGATCAGCCGCTTTGCGCTGTCACATGCCGCAAGCCGCACCAGCTCACCGCAGGCGGACTGGTTCTTCACATAGGCTCTCACGCAGATCTGCTCGCTCTGCCCCTCGGCGGTGGTGATATTCACCTTGAGAAAGCCCTCCTTCTCGCCGCGGTGCACAGCAAGGAGCTGATGACCTGCCATTTTCGGCACGAATTTCTCAAACTCGTAGTAGTCGCGGTATACGCTGTCCTGTTCGGGATCGGCAGCCGTGCAGACAAAATTGCCGAATCTCTGGTAGAGGTCGCGCATTTTCTGGCGTACCTGCGCATCATCGGAAATATCCTCGGCAATGATGTCCATTGCGCCCTGCAATGCTGCCTGCACATCGGGGACTTCCTTTTCTTCGTCCACAAAGGGCTGTGCGGCTTCTTCGGGGATGGTATGCTTGTCCTGTGCAAGCAGAATATCCGCCAGCGGTGCAAGACCGCGCTCACGCGCCTTAGAACCTCTGGTACTGCGTTTTTCCTTGAACGGACGGTAGATGTCCTCGGCTTCGGTCATGGTTTTTGCCGCGGCAAGGGCTTTTTCCAGCTCCGGAGTCAGTGCGCCCTTTCCCTCGATGGCACTGCGGATCTCCTCCTTGCGTGCTTCAAGATTGCGAAGAGCCTGTAAACGCAGTGCCATGCGGCGGATGGTCTGGTCATCAAGTGCGCCGGTCATTTCCTTGCGGTAACGCGCGATAAACGGCACGGTCTTGCCGTCATCGAGCAATGCGATGACGTTTTCCGCCTGTTCGCGGCGGACGGAAAATTCTTCTGTTAAAATCTGAATGATATCCATAAATCTACTCCTTATGTATCGGGGTGTTCTTTGATATACGCACGGATCACATCCATAAAGGCTTCTCCGTATTTTTCAAGCTTTCGCTGCCCCACGCCGGAAACGGAAAGAAACGCCATTTCGTGAAGCGGGAGCTTCTGGCACATGTCGCGAAGCGTGGCATCCGTGAAGATGATGTACGCCGGCACGCGTTCCTTCGCGGCAAGGTCGGCTCTGCATTTCTTCAGGCTCTCAAAGAGCTGGGGATGCTCGGAAACGACCTCTTTTCGGGATTTCTTTTCCTCCGGCGGTGTTTCCTTGATGACGTTGAGCGTGACGGGGCATTTTTCGCGCAGAAGCCTTGCAGAATTGCGGTTGAGGGTAAGCACGCTGTATTCTCCCGTCTGCGAGATCCAGCCCTCCGCCAGCAGGTGGCGGATCAGGTCGCGGCAGAGCTTTTCGGACACATCCGCCATGATGCCAAAGGTCGAAAGCGTGTCCGCAAAGCGAAATTTCTCGTATTTCTGCGCTTTGCTGCCGCGCAGGATGTCCGTCACTGCCGCCGCGCCGAACTGAAGATCCCTCTGCTGGAGGCGGTAGATACACGACACGACCTTCTGCGCTTCGATCGTCATGTCCCGCTGTTCGTAGTTTGCCCTGCATGAGCTGCAATTGCCGCAGTAGGGTTTTGCCGATTCTCCGAAATATTCGAGCATGAACTGCCGCAGGCAGCTCTGCCTTGTCGAGTAAAAGGTCATCTGTTTGAGCCGTTCCTCGTCCTTCCGGCGGATCAGTGCACGGGCAGCTTCGTCCAGCTCGGCGTTGTCGTTGCCGTGGTCGATGAGGAACTGGTTTGTCCGCACATCCCGACCGCTGTAAAGCAGGATGCAGTCCGCCGGTGAGCCGTCACGTCCGGCACGTCCTGCCTCCTGATAATAGCTCTCCAGATTTTTTGGCATATTATAATGTATCACAAACCCCACATTTGACTTGTCGATGCCCATACCGAACGCGTTGGTCGCGACCATCACGGAAATTTTGTCGTAGAGAAACGCCTCCTGATTTTCGCGGCGTTCCGTGTCGGACAGCCCGGCGTGATAGCGTGCGGCGGAGATGCCGTTCTCACACAGCTCATCGCAGACCTGCTCAACGAGCTTGCGCGTCAGGCAGTAGACGATGCCCGACTGGTTCGGGTGTGCGCTGATGATCTGCATGAGGGCGTGGAATTTGTCGCGCGGCTGCTGTACGCCGAAATACAGATTCTCACGGTCAAAGCCCGTGGTCAGCGTGTAGGGATCGCAAAGCCCCAGAATGCGCACGATGTCCTCGCAGACCTCCTGCGTTGCCGTTGCCGTAAACGCGCTGATGCGCGGACGGTAGGACAAAAGCCGCAGAAATTCGGCAATCTTCAGATAGCTCGGCCGGAAATCCTGCCCCCACTGGGAAACGCAGTGTGCTTCATCGACCGTAACCATCGCGATGGGGATGCTCTCGGCGATGTGCAGAAAGCTCTCCGTTTCCAGCCGTTCGGGAGCGGCGTAGAGGATCTTCACACTGCCGCTGTAGACCTGTGCAAGTGTCGCGCGGTACTCCTCCGCGGAAAGTGCACTGTTGAGAAATGCCGCAGGGATGCCGTTCATGCGCAGGGCATCCACCTGATCCTGCATCAGGGAGATCAGGGGGGAAATGACGATGCTCAGCCCGTCCAGCATGAGGGCGGGCACCTGATAGCAGATGGACTTTCCCGCACCTGTGGGCATGATACCGACCACATCCCTGCCGGAAAGAATCCGGGAGATCAGCTCTGCCTGTCCCTTCCGGAAACGATCATAACCAAAATACTGCCGCAGTACGGACTCCGCAGTCATCGGACTCCCTCCTTTCCTGTCAATGGCAATACTCTTTTATTATACTACAATACCACATTTTTTGCAATATCCTTTTCTGTCAGATTTTGTAAACAATCTGCAACGCATTTACCTGTAAAATATTTTTTACTTTCTTGGTAAAAGGTGTTGACATTTGTGCTTGGATGTGCTATAATAGCAATAGATTCCAGCAAAGAAGCCGGAACGAAGAAAAGGGAGGATTATTTATGAAAACCAGAAAAGTAACCGCATTCCTGCTTGCCCTCGCAGCAGCAGCGTCCGCAATGACCATGCCGGTATCGGCAGTGGATATGTTCGGCGACATCGACGCTGACGGCGACGTGGACGCAGCGGATGCGGCGTGGATCTTGCAGTATGCCGCATATACCGGCGCGGGCGGAAAGCTCG
>CALGTT010000222.1 GCA_937901485.1 uncultured Ruminococcus sp. | reverse complement strand
GGAGCTGTCGCTCCGCGTTTGATTTTAGGTTTTTCGACAGACTGAACCCCTGCAAAAACCTGCAGGGGCTTTGAAGATCACTGCCAGTAATCCACCTCATGCGGCAGGTCGATGTCCCTGGCATGGAACACAGGCTCGCTGCCCTCTCTGCGCTGCTTTTCATAGTCCTTGAGCGCACGCAAGGCATATTTGCCGAGGAAAAAGATCACGGGCATATTGATGAGCGTCATGCCGCCCATGAAGATATCGGAAATATTCCAGAGCAGATCCGCACTCAGACCTGCACCGAGCAGTACCACCAGTGATGCAATGATGTGGTACACGCGCATGAACGTCTTGCCGGGTACGCGTCCCATGATGTAGCTCAGGCACTTGTCCACATAGAACAGGTTGCCGAGCAGTGTGGTGAACGCAAACAGGATCATTGCCACGGTGATGAAGATCGGGCCGAACGCACCGAGCGTTTCGCGCAGTGCCGCCTGCACATAGGGCGCACCGGACAGCTCCTCGCTGGGGGCAACGCCGGAGCACATGCACATGAACGCGGTCGCACTGCAAATAAGGATGGTGTCGATGAAAACGGAAAGCACCTGCACCAATCCCTGCTTTGCCGGATGGCTGACCTCTGCGGAGGCGGAGGCATTCGGCGCAGAGCCGACACCGGCTTCATTGCTGAACAGTCCGCGCTTGATGCCGTACATCACGCACGAGCCGCTGAAACCGCCGAAGATCGCCTCAAAATCAAAAGCTTCTGTGAAGATCGTCGCGAATACGGACGGCAGGCTTCTGATATTGAGCACCACGATGAGCAGAGAAATAAGCACATAGGCACAGCCCATGATGGGCACGAGGAAGCTTGTGATCCTGATGACGCGTGTGCCGCCGCCCATCAGACAGTAGCAAACAAGCACAGCAAGGATCAGACCGATCACCCACGGGCTGACCGTGGGATCGTAGAATGAATATGCCGCAAAGGTGGACTGAAGATTGTAGGAAGCGAGCATGTTGAAGCCAAAGCCGTACGTCAGGATCAGCAGAACAGAAAAGATGACCGCAAGCGGACGGCTGTGCAGTGCTGCCTCAATGTAGTAGGCAGGACCGCCGTAGCTGCCCTCCGGCCCGCGCTTTTTGTAGATCTGCGCAAGGCTACTTTCGATGAATGCGGACGCACTGCCGATGATGGCGATGATCCACATCCAGAATACCGAGCCGAAGCCGCCCAGACAGAGCGCAGTGGATACGCCGACGATATTGCCCGTGCCGACACGTGATGCCGTTGATACCATAAGTGCCTGAAAGGACGAAACGCCCTTGCCGTCAACAGGCTTTTCCATGACCGCGCGAAGCTGTTCACGCAGCAGCCGGAACGGTGCAAATCTGGTGCGGATGGTGAAGTAAATGCCGCCTGCCACCAGCAGAATGATGAGTATGTAGCTGTACAGCGCGTCATTTACGTTTGAAATGAGTTCTTCTAACATTGGTTTTTCCTCCTTTTTATTCCATATTACCGGATCGCAATGCCTATTCCGCTGCACACCACGATCCAAAATACACTTTAATATTATAACATGCTTCCCCGAATCTGTCAAATATGACAAATTCCCGTTTTGTGCCGTCCATAATGTACTGTCTGCAAATCTCATGGAAAGCAAAAAGCTCCCGATCACTCGGAAGCTTTCATACGCGTCTGCCGGCGCGGACTCCGCGCCGGCAAGGTGTT
>CALGTT010000221.1 GCA_937901485.1 uncultured Ruminococcus sp. | reverse complement strand
GATTAAGGCATTTGTATCAAATTTACCGCTTGGCAAACGCTCAATACCCATATCAGATTTTATTTCACTATGGAACTGTTCGCAGATTGCATGATTGTGATACAGCGAAATTACATCTTCATCTGAATCAGAGAGTGATGTCATATACATATTGAATTCAGTATCCGCAAATAACATTTCCTGTCCGTCAGCATCAGTAGTACGATCGATGATTTCATAAACCATTCTTATCGTAATATCGCCTTTTTCTTCAGTGTGAAATGTACGCCATGTGGTTCCGATATACACTGTTTTTCCTTCACGAGGCTTTCTGATAAACAATGCCAAGAGATCAAAGAATCAGGAGGTTTTACAATGTTTGGACTTGTACCATTTGAAAGAAATGAACTCTGGAATCCTTTCCGTGAATTTGAAAACGAGTTTTTCAAGGGCTTCGGGAGCGTCAGCCACTGCCGTACAGATATCAAAGATGAGGGTGATAAATTCGTGCTGGAATGCGAAATGCCCGGCTTCAATAAGGAGGATATTCAGATTGACATCAATGGCAGTACGCTGACGCTTTGTGCGACACATAAGACCGACAATAGTGAGAAAAATAGCAACGGCGAATATATCCGAAGGGAACGAAGCTACGGCTCCTATTGCAGAAGCTTTGATATTTCGGGCATTGATGAAAATGCAATTGATGCCGCCTATACAAACGGCATTCTGACGCTGACACTGCCGAAGAAGGAAAAGCAGCAGCCGGAATCAAAGCGGATTGAGATTAAATAATCTTCACATATTGACGCACCCAAATTATCTCAAATCCATTGACTTTCATTTCTCGAAATGCTATAATAAAAATCAAGGCAGGGGCAATGCCCTGCCTTGTGTAGGTTTTAGTCATAATCACAGTCTTCATATGCATCGAATACCGAATCGTCAACTCCAGGATCGCTCAGATCCAGATGAAATTTTGGAGATGCATCAATATGGATATTGGCTTGGTATCCGTTTTCTTGTAGCTTTTTGAACATTGCCAAGGCGAAGTTTGCGGACTGCAGCTGTTGTTCATTGGAATGGGACATTGCCTGTTCTGCCAAGGATTTCACATCATCAATGCAGGATAACGTTGGTCCACTGATATTATACTGCGGACCTGTGCTCACGGTAATCGTAGGAAGAGCATTCTGTGTTGTGGGAACAGCAGGATACTGTGATGCTGCTTGGGCAGAAACCAGCGGATTCTGTGTATTCGTGCTAGGGGTCAGTTCAGGATACTGAAAACTGTTATAGAAATTATTACTCATTGAAAACACCTCATTTTGATTGTAGAATGCACCGTAATTCGGCTGAAGATAGTAGTTTCCTCCTGTATTGTTCGTTCCGAACTCCAGAAGATCAAGGGAACCCTCAATATCGATGTTCCCACAGATTTGTGGGAGAAATGGTTCTGGTTCTTCCACTTCCAGATAGTCGAAACCACGCTCATGTGAGTGATCCGTCTTATCACGGAATGTGTTGGCACTTGCCAGAATAACATCGAAGTCATGCTTTGCAAGGATGTCATTGCAATGCATTTTGAACCGGTTCAGGTCGGAAGGGCTCTGCGAAAATTTCTTTCCCGTCCTTGTATCCACAGAATTGAGAACGAAATGCAGATGCCGCACCTCGGTGTCCTTATGCAGTCCATAGAATCCGATATAATTGCAGAAGTAATCCGCAATTTCATTGGCAACCTGCATGTAGACCTCGTCCTTTGTGGTGGAAAGGTCCGGTGTGAGGGAAAGCACAAAGTGCTCTCCCTGTTTGCCATGGGTTTTATGATGCAGCTTTTTGCACGCATGAATTGCTTTCAGTACCTGATCCGGAGAACAACCCTGTGCACCCACCAAGGTTTGATCCTCTGTTTTCACAGGATCAGTGACATAATCGTACAGATCCGACAGATACTGACGGCTGTCGTTCGATCCGTTGACAAACTTAACAATCGACATCGTCGTCTTCCTCCTCATCTTGATGGTGGATGTCAGTGAGTTTTTCACTTACATCGTACAGCTGCTCTGACACTTCTTCCAAACGCACAAGCAGCATTGCGGCACTGCGATCGGAAAGAAAATGCTCATTGCGGCACCGAATCAGCTCCTTATGGATTTCGACAAGCCTGTTGATGATGGCACCACCCTCCGGGAGGAAAACGAGCTTGTTTTCCTCCAGTACAGCGGAACGGATCAGATCGCTGAGTGTGATTCCCGCTGTGTCAGCAAGGTGTTTCATCCTTGCTTTCTCCTCCTCGGAAATGCGCAGTTTGATTTCTGTTTTTTTGTTTGACATGGATAGAACCTCCTTGAATATTGATTTGTGTCCACATTCCGGAATCTTGTAAGAAATGTCCCCACAAGAATTCCTTGTGTCCACATGAAACTTTAAGTAGAATCATGGAGCCTGAGTCCACGGAATCCATTGACCCGTCCATTTTCCGAATCTACTTTTTTATACTGGACATTGGAACTGTAGTCTTTGACTTTGTGGTAGAATTCGTTCCGACCAATCGGCGGAAGACCATTGGAGTTGCACCAGTCTTTGTAGGTGTCATAAAGTATGACTGAAGAAATGCAGCCATTGGGATCTGGTGTAGTCTTTTCCTTCAGGAAATTTTCTGCAGTATGCAGAAGCATTCTGCGATGGTTCAGGTACTCCTGACCTTCCTTTGACATACAAAAATCGTATTTTGACTCCACCAGATCCTTCAGCGTATCAACTGCCAGAGAGAAGATCACATTCTTTTCAGAGAGCAGCTTCTGATCCAGCTCCGTGTCCCGCATTTCTTCTGGGATGATACGGGAAAAGGGGAGTACCACCAGACGGTCGTACACAGCATCATCCGGGTGTGCGAAAACTAAGTCAAGGTTACTCGCAAAGATGAACTTCAATGTCGGGTGAAAATCGACGCTGTTCTTATACAGCTCCCGTCCGGTCGTCATCTCGCATGAGACAAGGCTTTTGAAGCTGTCCTCATACCGCATGGGAACGCTGCTGTTATCTCGTGAGATGTTGATCCGCTTGCCAATGTATTTAGCTTTGGATTGCTCACTGGCCATTGTCCTGAATGGTTCATGTGACACCAGCTCCTTAGTGATCACTGCCTCCAGAAGATCAAGTAACGTAGATTTCCCCGTCTTTCCATGGCCTGTCAGTAAAATGGCTTTTCTGCCCTTGGTCAAGGAGGAGATGCAGTAGCCGATGATTCGCAGCAGACATTTCAGGTTTTCATTTCCGATGCTTGTACGGACGAAATGCTGGAATGTTGGTGCATCAGCTAGCTTACATCCGCTGCGGTATTCAAAATCCAGTACATAATCGAAGCAATCTTCTCCACTATGATTTCGCACTTTTTGAGAATGAATGTCATACACACCGTTACGCAGGTTGAGCAGATGCTGCTGTTCCCAGAACATTTCGTCAAGCTCAATCTGAAGCGCCGGATGGTTACGAATTCGCTTGTAACACTCCGCAATCTGGGAACTTGACAGCATCATATACTGATGTGGTGCAAGCAGATTGGGGATGAGTGCCAGTACATCTTGTTCTGTGAGGTGCTGATAGTACAGTGGTGCACGAACATAGGGAACACCTTTGCAGAAGCGGAAAATGCGGTGCTTTACGATTGTATTTGACACCGTCTCTATCGCTTCCTTCGGTTTAGAGACTGTGATCTTTGGAAAACGGTCCAAAAACTGAATCATGCTTTTTAAATTCATAAAGTGATCCTTTCTGTGGGGACTTGCGTCCCCACTGTAAAATTTTTTTATATCAGATTCTGCGCCATACTCTGCAATTTGCAGATTGCTGCATTCCGTCCCTCCAAATCCGAGTGCACATATACCCGGCTGGTGAAACTGGTATCTGTGTGGCCGAGGAGCTTGCTGATTTCTTCAAGTTGGAGGCCACACTTTAAGGATTGCGAAGCAAATGTATGACGAAGTAGATGCGGATGGATGCGCTTCTCATCCAGCTTAGCTTTTAGAACAATGGATCTGAGCCATTTTCGAAAAGTGCTTGGGTCAATGAATCCGCCGTCCTTTCCGCAGATCAGATGTGGATTCTTCCAATATGCACCGGAGCTGACTTTGGCAAGTTCTCGCTGCATTTCCATGTGGCGATGCAGCTCTGCCGCAACTTCCGGCAGTAATGGGATCTGCCTTCTGGATGATCTGGTCTTTGGTTCGGAAACTCGTAAAATCGTACGATTCGCGCCATCTTTTGCACCAAAGTTTGTTACACGGCCAACGCTGGCGTGAACATCAAGATACCAGCAATTAAGCTCTGCAGCATACTTTACATCATGATGTGTCAGGGCAAGGCACTCTCCAAGTCGGAGACCTCCAAACAACATGACAAGCAGACCGATCCTGTATGGATCACCTTGACTTGCGTTTAGAAGCTTCTGCAGTTCATCCAGAGAAAGAAATGTAATTTCTTTCTGCTCTGTCTTTACTAGCTTCACATAGTTAGCAGGATTTGTCCAGAGTAAACGATTCCCGACAGCCTGGTCGAGGCTTTGTCGTATCATATTATAAATGTTTCTTTGCGTCTTTGGACTTACACCGCCTGAGTTGTCCAATTTTCCGGATTGATTCAGAAAATTTATAAATTGTTGAAGGTCATCCGTCGTGAGTTTCTGCAACGGAATCATCCCAACACTGTGCTCATGGACATGACGATAAATATAGGTATGGTAGTTCATACGGGTGGATTCTCTGATGTCGATACAATATGTTTGAAACCAGTGATCCAGCCAATCGTTGAGTGTCATACCGGAATTAAAAACCGGCTTTCCAGTTTGGAGAGCATGACGTATTTCAGTGAGCCAACCTACAATTTCTTTTCGTGTCCGTGCATACTTAAAGATTCTTTTCTTAGTGCCATTCGGTTGAGGGATATACATTGCTCCCTGCCAGCGACCATCGCTTCTCTGGATAATGCATCCCTCGCCGGATGCACGGATTTTTGCCATAAAATCACCTCTTGTTGATACGAAGTTGTCAATGATATAAGCTAGGATTTAAAAAACCACAGACTTATCAATCGGTTTTAAGGGACCCTGTATTTATATTATAGCACATTCGGACACTAAAGAAGGGGGCAGATTTTTTTATTTTGAACCGGTTATTTCATAAACAAGATGAAAACAATGAATAATAAAGAGGCGAATTAGATATGGAACATGTAATAAAGATTCAAGATTTATATGATATGATAATGGAACATCATCATTTGGATAAATATAGTAGTCTTAGAGAGAATTTGCCGAACAAATTAAATTATCTTTTAGAACATGTGGTATTACGAGATAAGCTTAGCTATGGAACACCAAGAAAGACGATGATTTCAGAGCAAGAAGCAGTAATTGTAAAGGAATTGCTTATACATGCAGTATCGGATGAAAAGATCTTTGTGGATTGGTTTAATGACAGTATCGCAAAAAATGATTATTCCAGAATTGTTGAGTTATGTAGTTCAGTTAACGAGGTGCTCTTCAATTTAGCAAAAAAAGATTACTGTGTGCTCAAAATAAAATCAGAAAAAATTAAGGTTAAAGTAGAAAATAAAACTTGTGCCAGATGGAGTGAGGCAATTAAAGCCTCTCTTAATTATGACACTGCATTTTTTATGATAAAAGCACATAAAACTTTAGAAGTTTTATGTAGTGCTATTCTTCCATTGAAACATTTTGTAAGGATGAGCGAGGGGAGTGAGTATTTTGCTGAACAAGTGCATCCAATAAGACAGTGGATGCTGCTTGGTTTGGACAAAGAGCGGGATTTTGAAAATATGTCAATTTCTAAATTGTTAGAAAACTGCTATACACAATGTGACTACATTAATCTCATTATGACCGTGATGAAATATGTCATAATGGATGCACGCAAAAAAAGCGTCCGTAGTATTTTGGGTTTTGTAAATGGGAAAAAGGAGAATAAATGGAATAAAGTTTCTGATTCTGTCGATGTAGAGATGTTGGCTTCAGATGAATTGAAGAGATTTCAGAATATATATGAGTTCTTAAAAAATGATCCGGAACTTTTATCAGATATTGAAGAGAAAACGGGTGAAAAGGGATTACTTGAATTCTTTCATGTGGAGAAAGAATAAGGAATGGCATTGCCGTCCACTTGTCCAGTTATTCCCCCAAAATAATTTTCCAGAGAGCAGTCCCCCATCTGGGGGAACTGCTTTTCTGTCACGCTAAAAATACCTGTAAATGGGAGATTTCTTCAACTTTGAAATCTTCGGTCAGATGCACATAGGTATCCATTGTAAATCCTACATTGGCGTGTCCGAGTATCTGCGAGAGTGCTTTGACCGACATACCAGATTCCAGTGCCCTTGTTGCAAATGTATGCCGTATTCCGTGTACATTAATTTCACGGATGTGGTGTCGTTTCAGGAGCAGCTTGAAATCACGTTGAAAATCCCGTGGGTCGATCAAGGTGCCGCTAGTGCTTGTGAATACGAATTCATTTGGAATGATGCCGTTTTCCTTGTAATACCGTGTCTGCTTCCTCTTATGTTCAGCTAATGCTTTTGCAATATCCGGCAGCAGGGGAATGGTGCGGATGGAATGCGGCGTTTTGGGAATCCCGACGCACAGGATAGTTTTGCTTGTGTCATCGGGATTCTCATTTTTGATACGGCTGAGTGCCTGCGTCACACGGATGTAGCTTGTTCCGTCCAGATCAAGATGTACATTTTTCCATGTCAGTGCCAGCAGCTCTCCCTGCCGCATACCTGTGTACAAATCCAGCAGGACTGCCATTCCGATGCGTTCTCCTGAAAGGCAGGTCTGCAGTTCACGCTGTTCCTCAACAGTGAAGAAACGTCGTTCCTTCTTGGTGAGCTTTGGCAGAACGGCATGTTCTGTTGGATTTTTCGGAATCAGCTCCAGAAATACCGCCTGGTTCAGTGCCTTATGCAACATGTTGTGCATATTCCGCAGCGTTTTGGGACTTAGTCCGCCGGTCGTTACCAGATTCCCGTTCCGAAGTCGATCGTTATAGAACTGCTGCAGCATCAATACATTTAGATCACACAGCCGGATATTGCCGATTGTGGGCTTGATGTGTTTCTGGACATAGGTTTCATAATTGATGAGTGTTGTCGGGCGAACCTCATTTTTGCAATAGGTATCAAGCCATGTACAGAGCCAGCTGTACAGCGTGATTTTGCAAGGTTCGATGTAGGAATTGCTGCGCAGATCGGAGAGCATCTTGTTGACCTTCTCTGTAACCTCACGTTTGGTTTTGCCATAGAAGTATTTCTTTTTCGGCGAACCATCGGCGTTATACAGTGTGACCACACCACGCCATCGCCCTTGCTTATCCTTGAAGACGCTGCCTTCATTATTACCTCGTTTGCCCATTTTTTACACCCCCGCCATCGCCAATTCCTCCTCCACCCCCTCCGGCTCCCACAACAACATCTCAATCTCATCATACGAAAACCCCAGATCAATCAGCCGCTGCACTTCCTCCGGTGCCACCCCGAAATACCCGCACATCTCCAGCAGAATCGCATAATCATCCGTCCTTTCGGGCACATCCTCGTCCAAACCGAAAATGCTTCTCTGATACCTTCCGAAGCAATAATCCGGTGCAGGCGTGAACGCATCACTGCTCAAACTGCCGCTTTCGCTGATTTTCAGAATTTCCCCATCCTGCACCTCAATCATCTCATAATTCAGGTGGTTCAGCGACACCGCCTTCAACGCCTTGTGCATGATCCCAGCAGTCGAGGCATACACATAAAGCCTGAAATCACGGAAATAAATCAGATACAGCGGACTCGATCCCTTGACGAAATACAGGTTGTTTCGCTCATCGAGAATCGTGAAAGTAAAGCTGCCACGAACCTCCTCTGCCATATTCCGGAGACTCTCAAAATTCAGCTCCCCTTCACGTTCGATCAGCTGCACGGCAACATAGCTGTCAGTTTCGATCGGCGTATGGGGGAGCCGTTTTTCTTTGCGAAGCTCCCGGTCGTTGTACAGCACGCCGTTATGGGCGAGGGCGAATTCACGCCCCGCCTTTCCACGGAACGGATGGTTGTTGTAATTCTTCTTCTGATCGCCCTGTGTCGTAAAGCGGGTATGCCCCATCACCGCCGAAGTCCCTTTCGGGATGCGGAATTTCATCTTGTGAGCCGGACGGGGACGCTTGTAAATCGTCAGCTTTCCGCCATTTTTGTAGGCGATGCCGCTTGCATGGTCACCCCGCTCCTCCGAGGCATTCGCCAGAGCCTGCACCAGCTTTTGCAGGACTTTATGTGGAATTTTCTTGCCGCAGTCGAGATATCCAAATAATGCACACATGGTTGTTCCTCCTATTTTCTATTTTTGAGAATGTCCGAAATGTCGATCGTCCGCAGTTCTTCCGCAGTCAGCATGATCATCGTGTCGCAGAGGTGAATGAGCGTTTGCAGGACGCTGTGGATCTTGTGCAGGTTGATGGTCATGCCGAGAATCTCCATCCGTGCTCGTCCGGTGGAAATCAGATACAGGCAGAGCTTCAGCAAAAGCTGCGCTGTGCCCCGAATCATGCCCCAGGGAACTTTCCGGAGGTACTCCATCAGTCCGACGTTTGCCTTCATTTACATCTCCTCCTCGCCCATGATCTCCTCGTTGATATAGAGCCGCCGTTCTTTCAGATACCGGATCAACTCCGGTTCGGTGATGGTTGCCACGAAATCCGACCACGACAGCTCCTGCAGCTCAATGTCAGACAAATTGAAAGCCACATCACAGATATGGTTGACCATCTGCAATGTGGCAAGGAGTGTATTCAGTTTGAGCGTACCTCGGAACATCCGGAATTCGATCGTGTGGTGGTTGCAGAGATTCACAGCGGAATATCGCCCATATCTCTCCTTTGCCTTGTCCAGAAGCTTCTTCGGGGACGATTCATATCCGTAACGAGCAGCCCAGCGGTTCATGGCAGATTCGGAGCGGCGGGAAAATTTCAGCAGCTCGTTCCAATGCTGTTCTACAAAGTAGAGAATGCGTGAAATCGTGACTTCCTGACGCTCCGCAGTGTCGCCCAGACTTGTACGGTTGACATGCACATGCAAGCCACAAGTACTTGTCTGATGCGAGCGATACCCCAGTTTCACGCACTCATTCAGCACATCCTCCCAGTAGTAGTTCATGTGGTGGTCCAGTGACATCGGATGCGTCACAATTTCCATACCATCATTCAGGCTGCCGTCCGATTTGATATAAATGCACTCATCCGCTGTGTTACCAACTTCCAGGATGCTTTGGGCATTATCATCATCTCGTCCACCAATGTCGATCTCCAGCTCCACGCCGAAAAATCTGCTCCCTTTGCCGTAGAAGATCGGCTCTGGCTTGTAGCCGTAGTCATGGATCGAATTGTCCAGTTCGTTAAAACAGCGATAGCACAGGGTATCATCACCATGCCCGTAGGAATCGTTGACGTGCATCACGCAGTCGCAATTGTCGCATCTTGTGTAGTGATTCTCATAACAGTGCTGACACAGACAGTGATTGTCGTCGCCGTAAACGTCATCGTCATAAATCAACGCTCCGCAGCGTTCGCATGTAGAACAGTAATTTTCCACACAGTCAGTGCAGACAATTTCGCCCTGAACAAGGCTGAAATCCTCATCCGTGATAATACGACCGCAATGCGAACAGAGCTGGTGGTTTTCCTCGATCTGCATATTTTTCTCTTTCA
>CALGTT010000220.1 GCA_937901485.1 uncultured Ruminococcus sp. | reverse complement strand
TGTAATTTCAATGATATCAACCATAGCTTCACCTTTCAAATAAGCTTAAATAACACAAACAGCACTTGCAGTTTGCGTAGTAGTACAAGTCGTACGCAAACTACAAATGTTCAAATCAGTGCTTTATTATGTTTGGATTAACCGAACATTTCCTTCACGAGATCGACAATCTGCCAAAAAGTATAACCCCAGCTAACGAGCTTTCTCCAGTTTTCGAAGCCAGTTTACAGCCTTAGGACCATACTTAATAATTGCTCTAAAAAGCTTTGCCCACATTTTCCATTCACTTCTTCAATACAATTATATCACAAATTAAAAATCCATTCAAGAACAGCAATTGGCTCACACAAATATTTGGATGGATATACAATCCGAACATTCTATTGTCATAAAAGTTGTCTTTTATATCCATTTGCCTTCATCTTGAAAAAACACCAAGCCCCTCCCCGAAAGAAAAGGGAGGGGTATACGGTGTGTAGAGCATTTAAAGTATTCAAGGGATTTTTCCCCTGAACCAATTCCATTATACACCAAGAAATCACGCTTGTCAATACTATAAATGTCGAATTTTGTCGAAACTCAAAAATCTTTTCGACAAAATTCGACAAACAGATCTTTACAGCAAAATATGCAAAAAAGAATTGCATTTTTATTGCAAATATGTTATAATGAAATCGGGCAGTTCTCTTAAATTTCAACAGCAGCATCCGGATCGAAATGTAGGATTTATCAAAGGTCGGAAAGGAACGATGCGTAAATTCCGGAACGCGCAGGCATTTCCTTCAGCAAGGCACTGCATGTGTCGGGCTTTGTTCCTGACGGCGATGCTGCAGAGGACAGTAATGAGGGCGCAAAGGGCAAGGAAATGCCGGAATCTCCGGACAAACGATTACATAGGAGGAGTCATTATGGTAAAGCACATTATTCTCTGGACACTGAAGGAGCATTTTTCAGATGCGGAGAAGGAGCAGATCAAGCTGGGGATCAAGGAGGGGCTGGAAGGGCTTGCGGGTGTCATCCCCGGTCTGACCGAAATCCGCGTAAATATCGGCAGACTGGACAGTTCAAACGCGGATCTCATGCTGGATTCGACCTTTGAAAGCGTGGAGGCTCTGAAAGCATATGCCGTGCATCCGGCACATGTGGAGGTAGCAGACACCAAGGTCAGACCTTTCACAATGCAGCGAAGCTGTCTGGATTTTGAGGTATAAGCCATGAAACGAAAGTATATTGCGGCAGGGTTATGCACATGCACTCTGCTGATGACAGCACTCCCCTCGTTTGCGGCTTCGGAATTACAGGTTCGTGAATTGCAGGATTTTCTGCTTTGCAGGACAAACCAGCTTGCAGCGGACGGAGATCTGAACGCTGACAATCTTGTGGATGCCTTTGATCTTGCGATCCTCAAACGAAAATCCCATGAAGCACCGCCCGAAACACCGCCGCCGAGCGGAGAAATGCTCGAACCCAAGGGCACGGTGCACAGCGGCTTTGCGACGTTTTATGGCGGAGGCTACGAGGGCGGCTGTGCAATGCTCGATCCGGTTTCAAAGGATTACTGGATCACGGCAATGAATATCTTCGACTACAACGACGCACAGCTTGCGGGGGCATATCTGGAGGTGACAGGTGAGCTGGGCACGATAAAGGTGCTTGTCACTGATCTTCTGCCGGAGGGACAGAAAGGAGATCTTGACCTCTATGTGGATGCGTTCCCCCTGATCGCGCCTGCGGAAAAGGGCAAGGTGCCCGTGACATGGAAGATCATTCCGCTGGACACGGCTGAAAATGCGCCCGTCTGCTACAAGTACAAGACGGGTAGCAGCGCGTTCTGGTGCGGTGTGCAGGTGCGCAATCACAGATATCCGATTGCAAAGCTGGAATATCTTGACGCATCAGGCAATTTCGTGGAGCTGCCCAGACGGCAGTACAATTATTTCGAGAGCGACAGCATGGGGGCAGGACCGTACACATTCCGGCTCACGGATATCTATGGTTCAGTCATCGTGGATGAAAACATTCCGTTTTCACTCGATGAGATCCAGCAGGGGCATGTACAGTTCCCTCTTTAAATTTTCTTAAGAAAATCCATATTTTCCCCTTGACATTTCTCCGGAAAAATGATATAATATACCATATCAATCAATTTCAAATGCCTCGACGGAGAGAAGTAACAGAGGAAATCACTCAAAGTGAGTGCGGGATAGTGAGAACCGCGCAGCAGAGCCTTTGCGAATAACACTCCTGAGCAGCAATCTGAACGCCGCGGATGCGGTCAGTAGGTGCGCCGTAGCCGTGCGTTAAACGGAAACGCTTGTAAGAGCGTAAGTGACCGCTTTGCGGTAATTTAGGTGGCACCACGGGTAAATCTCTCCCGTCCTATTTTGATTAGGACGGGAGTATTTTTATGCCGTGCTGAAAAAACCGAATACAGAAAGGAATCTGAGTATGAAACACATTGATCTGAAAGAAATTTTCGGCAATGCAGACTACATCGGCAAAAATGTCACAGTCTGCGGCTGGGTAAGAACTGCAAGAAATTCCAAGAATGTAGCGTTTATTGAGCTGAATGACGGCACAACGCTCAAGCACCTGCAGATCGTTGTTGACAAGGCATCCGATATTGATTTTGAGCCTGCGCTGCATCTGGGCACTTCCCTGAAGGTGGAGGGCGAGGTGGTTGCTTCTCCGCAGAACGGCGTGGAGATCAACGCCTCCGCGATCACGGTTCTGGGCACATGTCCGCCCGACTACCCGCTGCAGAAGAAGCGTCACACGCTCGAATTCCTGCGCACCATGCCCCATCTGAGAGGCAGAACAAACACCTTCAATGCGGTGCAGAGAGTGCGTTCTGTGATGGCTGCGGCGATTCATGAATACTTCCAGAGCCGCAATTATGTGTATATCAACACACCCCTGATCACAGGCAGTGACTGCGAGGGTGCAGGCGAAATGTTCCAGGTAACGACCATCGGCTACTCCACTGAATACAAGAACGAGCAGGAATACTATGCAGACGATTTCTTTGGCAAGAAGGCAGGTCTGAGCGTTTCCGGTCAGCTGGAGGGCGAAGTGGCTGCAATGGCAATGGGCAAGATCTATACCTTTGGTCCGTCCTTCCGCGCGGAGAACAGCAATACTCCCAAGCATCTGGCGGAATTCTGGCATGTTGAGCCGGAGATCGCATTTGCAGAGCTGCCGGACATCATTGAGGTGGCTGAGGAGATGATCAAGACCGTTATCCGCAAGGTGCTCGATACCTGCCCGAATGAGATGCAGTTCTTTGATATGCATTTTGAAAAGGGCATCATTGCAAGACTGGAGGAGCTGATCTCCCATGATTTCGGCACTGTGACCTACACAGAAGCTATCAGACTGCTTCAGGAATCCGGCGAAAAGTTCACCTATCCGGTAGAATGGGGCTGCGATCTCCAGACGGAGCATGAGCGTTATATTTCTGAAAAGGTATTCCAGAAGGCTGTATTTGTAACGGATTATCCGAAGGAGATCAAGTCCTTCTATATGAAGCAGAATGCCGACGGCAAGACAGTAGCAGCGGTTGACCTGCTTGTACCTGGTGTCGGTGAGATCATCGGCGGCAGTGAGCGTGAGGCTGACTATGACAAGCTGGTGGCTGCGATGAACGACCGCGGCATGAATCTGGATCTGTACACGGATTATCTCGACCTGAGAAAGTTCGGCTCTGTGCCGCACGGCGGCTTTGGTCTGGGCTTTGAGCGTCTGATCATGTATGTGACAGGTGTTTCCAACATCCGTGATGTGATCCTCTATCCGAGAACTGTCGGCTCCATCCGATAAACCTGTATTCTGCGGCAAACGCCGCAGCGTGAAAAATAATGAGGTGGTATTTATGTCAAGAACTTTATATATTCCTGAGGGCTATCAGTCCGCACTGTCGCTGCGCGAAACACAGCACGCGATCAAGTATATCAAGGATCTGTTCCAGCAGGCTCTCTCCTTTGCGCTGACGCTTGACCGTGTGACCGCGCCGCTGATCGTACAGAAAGGCAGCGGCATCAACGATGACCTGAACGGCATCGAGCGCAAGGTGGAATTCTCCATCAAGGAGATCGAGAATGATGCAGAGGTCGTGCAGTCCCTTGCAAAATGGAAAAGAATG
>CALGTT010000219.1 GCA_937901485.1 uncultured Ruminococcus sp. | reverse complement strand
GGAGGGATCGGGTACTTCGATTCCGTCCGGCACAAACTCCCGACCGTGCCGACGGATGCGAAAACAGAGCGTCTGCCGGAGGGGACATTCCCGAAATGTCCGGCGGAAGAACAGGAGGAAGCTGCTCCGGCATCCGCGCAGCCGCAGACAGAAACCACTCATGCCGCTGAAACGATTTGTACACAGATCCATCTGCCGTGCCAGACGGTGGCGATCACCACACAGAATGAACCGCCGGAAACCATGCTGCCGGAAACACAGCCGGTGACTCAGGCAGAAACACAGCCGCTGACGGACACGCCTGCTGAAGTGCAGACAGAAGCGCAGACAACGGAAGAATGGGTGGAGGAGCCGAAATGGAACGACAGAACAATTGCAGAACAGTTTCTGGAATTCTCGGTGAACGCAAACACCTATGTGAGCCGTGTCACAAAGATCAGCACGGAACAAACGGGCGAAAAGCTCTGTGACACGCAGATCACGGGCTATGACTACTACACGGAAACAACGCATCACGCAGATGTGCAGGTGTACCGGATCACAGGCATTGCGGAGGAATGCGCGGTCGCAGTACGCTTTCCGGGCATTGATGAGGGCTATGTCTACACCAGCCGCAGCTATTTCCCCGAAACACTGGGCGAACTCATGGACGCGCTCAACCTCACAGAAACAATTTCCTTTCATTCGCTGAATCCGGCACAGGGCGAAAGCATCACAGAATTCGACCGGAGTCTGCTGCTGGATCTGCTGAATGCTCACAGAGAGCTTCCCAGAATTGAGGATGACACCTACCACAAACCGCTGTTCAGTGTGAGTACAAACGTGGATATACTGGGCATTGCGAACAAGTCACTGAAGATCACGGAGGACGGATATCTGATGACGAACATCATGGAGTGGGGGTACAGATTCTACATCGGAGAAGAAGCGGCGGCGGAGATCGCGCAGACATTTGGCATCGAAGCGGCAGCAACACCGATTCCAACGGACACGGATGCAGTCGTGCAGACGACACCGGCAAATGCAGTGATTACTGAGGAAATGGTGATGGAATGATCGGATCAAGGCAATGAAAGGAGCTGGTAAACCCAAAACAGAGCGTAAATGTGATCACACAAAAATCAAATTCAGAGGAGGCGTTACTCTGAAAAAGAAAATGGCTATGATGTTGTCACTGCTTCTGATGACATCCCCTGCACCGATGACGGCATCTGCCGATGGTGCGTATTGTCCGGAGGGGCTTCCGGTTGCGGATTGGGCTGTCGAATATGTGGATGCAGAAACCGCCGCTGTCCTGTTCGACATTGATGCAGGAATTGAGAAACTGACTAAGGAACTTTCTGAATTAAGCAATCAGATTCGTGAACATATTCAGAAGAATGCAGAATCGGAATTGAATCAAGGGGAGTACAACAAGACCTACGATAAATTAACCGAAATGTTCAGTAAAAAGAAAAACACTCATCAAAAACTTAAACAGAAACGCAGTTATCAGCAAGGTCGAGCAGAGGTTATGACTGCGTTCATCAAAGGTCTTGAGGAACGAACAGAACCTATTGATTATTTTGATGAAAGTGTCTGGAAGCTGACCGTTGAGAAAGTTACCATATTCCATGATGGCAGAATGATTTTTCAGTTTGTGGATGGAACAGAAATAGAGGGATAATGTTCAAGCATCAGCTTTTCTGATATTTCTCCTATTATTTTCGTAACATTTTTATCACCATATTTACTGTATTCACGAGAAGCGTAAAAACCACCATAAATGCAGTATGTAAGCCTGATGTTAAATTCAACATTGTCCTTATACTGTGGATAATGGTTATGAGCCTCCGAAAAAAACTCTGTAAAAAATCAGTCAACTGTGGTATAATAAAAATA
>CALGTT010000218.1 GCA_937901485.1 uncultured Ruminococcus sp. | reverse complement strand
CGAGTATACGGCGGAAACAATGTTATTTTAAACAGGGGGCTTGGGGGCGGCGAACCGCCGCTGGCAACAGGTATACCGTGCATCCCCCATTCAAGATAAGGGGGGCTTGGGGGATAAGCACGGCATCTTGCGCGTAGCGCAAGGCGCACCCATGCCGTGCGTCCCCCATTCAGAATAGGAGGAAATTATGGCTGAAACAGTAAAAAAGCTGGAAAGAAGTGCACTTGCACATTATCTGGATACAAACTTTGACACGGCTTCGGGAAGCCCTGCGTGGTTTCTGATCGGTAAGCATGTCGCGGACATGAGCGTCAACCTCAATCCGCAGAGCGAGACGGTCAAGAATATTCTTGACGAAACAAGCGTGATCGACAACGGCTATGAGCCGGGCATTGATGTGGACACCTACTATGCAGATCCCAGTGACGGTGCATTCTATGAGAAGATGAAGGACATCGCCATGAACCGCCTGACGGGTGATGCCTGCAAGACATACCTGCTGGAGGTGCTCATCGACAAGACCACCGGCGCGTATGACGCGTGGATGGAGGAAGTCATCGTCAAGCCCCAGAGCTACGGCGGTGCTCAGGGCGGTGTCAGGATCCCGTACAATATCAAGTTCAACGGCAACCGCAGGAAGGGCACTGTCACCATCGTGGACAGAGTGCCGACATTCACCGAAACCGCTGAATCTTAATATCAAGAAAAGGGGGCTTGGGGGATAAGCGCGGCATCTTGCGCGTAGCGCAAGGCGTACCCATGCCGTGCATCCCCCATTCAAGATAAGAAAGGAGAGTGGGGCGTGCCCATGCCGTGCGCCCCCATTATTATCATGAAGTCTATCAATTTCCAGACCTGTCAGATGACAGAGTACATGATCAACGGAGATCCGTCTAAGGTCGTCAGGATCAATCTGCTCGATGTGAATCTCAGAAAGCGCATCGAAAATGCAGAAGCGAGGATGGAGCAGATCGAAGAAAAATACAAGGGCACAAGGATGACTCCGGAAATGGCAATCGAAGCGGATGCTGAGATCCGCGCATTTATCGACGAAGTATTTGACGCGGATGTTTCCGCGCCTGCATTCGGCGGCACAAACTGCCTGCTGAAAATCGGTGAGCTTCCGCTGTATGCGCATTTCTTTTCGGCATTTGTGCAGATGATCATCGAGGATCTGAAAGAGATCGCTGCACAGCATAATGCAGTACAGCCGATCAGCCCGAACGTGGAGAAATACACACCCCCCGTCATCACAAGGCAGGAGCCTCTTGCTCCGCTCGCCAACCCTTATGGTAAGCTCGATGTGGGCAGCCTGTCCGAAGATCAGAAGGCGGCACTGCTGAAACAGCTTCTGACATGATTGGCACACTCCCCACAGCCCTGCACATCGGCATCAGAGATCACCCCATCCGCACGGACTTCCGCGATATCCTGCACATCTTCTCTGCCTTTTCAGACAACACTCTGACGGACGCGGAAAAGGCAGAGGTCTGCATCCGCTGTCTGTTCCTGCATCCGGAGGAGCTGACGCAGGACGACCTTCAGGAGGCTGTGCAGAAGGCGTTCTGGTTCTGTGACGGCGGCGATGCTCCAAAGCCCAAGACGGACGGCAGCCGTCTGCTCGACTGGAAACATGACGAAAATATTCTCTTTCCTGCGGTCAGCAAAGCAGCAGGCTTCGAGGTGCGTTCCTGTGACTATCTGCATTGGTGGGTGTTCCTCGGGTACTTTGGCGAGATCGGTGAGGGACTGTTTTCCACCGTGGTATACATCAGGCAGAAGCTTTCCGCCGGCAAACCGCTCGCGGAATGGGAGCAGGAGTTTTACAAGCGCAATCAGGAGCTTGTGCTCCTGCGGACAGAAGAAGACCGCGCGGCGATCGCAGAAACAGAAGCGTTTCTGGATGAGATCTTGTAGGAGGTGAGCACGCATGGCAGTGGACGGACATTTGAATTTTGATACCCTGATCGACACCGACGGCTTTACCAAGGGGCTTGACTCCATGAAAAAGATGCTCGGCGAGCTTGCCGCTGCAGTCGGTCTTGCGTATTCTGCAAAGGCTCTTGTGGATTTCGGCAGGCAGTCGGTCGAGCTTGCTTCCGATATGCAGGAGGTACAGAATGTCGTGGACACGGCATTCGGTGCAATGGCGTACAAAATGGAGGATTTTGCGGAATCCTCCATCACGCAGTACGGCATTTCCAAGCTTGCCGCCAAGCAGACCGGCTCGACCTTTGCAGCAATGGCATCCGGTATGCAGCTTCCTCTGGAGACGGCATCCGATATGTCCATAGCTCTGACCGGGCTTTCTGCAGACATGGCATCCTTCTACAACGTCCAGCAGGATGCGGCATCCACGGCTCTGAAATCCGTATTCACGGGTGAGACGGAAACGCTGAAGCAGTTCGGCATTGTCATGACGGAGGCGAATCTGAATGCTTTTGCCATGTCGCAGGGCATCAACAAGACCGTCCGCGAAATGACCGAGGCAGAAAAGGTCATGCTCCGCTATCAGTATGTCATGCAGGCAACAGCTCTGGCACAGGGGGACTTTGCTAAGACCTCCGGCGGATGGGCGAACCAGATGCGCATCCTGTCGGAGCAGTGGAAGGAGTTCTCCACGATCGTCGGCAACGTCATCCTGAATGTGGCTCTGCCTGCTGTGCGGCATCTGAATGACGCGCTCAGCAAGCTCATCACGCACGCCAACAACGCCTATCATGCCCTTGCAGAGTTCATGGGCTGGGGCGGGGAGTCCCCACTGACGATCGCTTCCCAATACGGCGATGCCGCAAAGGTCAGTATTGCAGGGGCAGCGGACGAACAGAACGCTCTGACCGATGCCATCGAAGCGACGGCGAAGGCGCAGGAAAACAGTCTTGCTGGTTTTGACAAGATCAACAAACTGTCCGGCTCTGCGCAAGTCTCTGCACCCGAAACAGTATCACCGTCCGTCCCTGTGACTGTTACGCCGTCAGTAAATACCGCGCCTGCGCAGGAAGCGGTGCAGAAAACCGCAGAGGAAACGCAGACCATCTTTGCAGAGCTTGTGCCGGAGGTGGATTTTGAGCCCCTGCTCGGCAGTCTGGAGGAGCTGAAAACATACACCTTGCCGATCGTCGGTCATATCGGCGATGCGGTTGGCTGGTGCTACGAAAACGTGCTTGTCCCTCTCGGACAGTGGACGATCGAAGAAGCACTTCCGGCATCCATCGGCGTATTTTCCGGCGCACTGGATGTGCTGGATGCAGTGATGGACAGTATCGAAACTGATATGTCCATACGGCAGATGACTTCCTATGCCACCAATTTGATTGGTCTTAACCCTGAAAAAATGCACACATACAGCTTTATCGGAGGCTCTGTTTACATCAATGGAGTCAACTATGTAGAGCCTGACATGGAAGAAATCCGGAAGATTGTAGATCTGATGCAGCATGGCGAACAGCCGGAAGAACCTGCAGGCGAAAATACAGAAAATAATACGGAGGCTGCACAATGAATAATCGATTACAAATATTAGGCGTGGGTGTTGACCGCGTGACAGGCAATGAAGCACTGGAACGTATTGCAGCGTTTATTGCAGAAGGCAGAGAGCACGGCACCAGCCATCAGGTGGTAACTGCCAATGCGGAAATTATTTATCGTGCCAGCCAAAACGATGATATGAAAGCCATTATCAATCAGGCACATATGGTGACAGCCGATGGCTCCGGCGTGGTATGGGCTTCAAAACAGCTGGGCGAATCTCTCGCTGAACGGGTGACAGGCATTGACCTGGTAAACAGTATCTGTGCGGCATCGGCACAGCGCGGCTGGAAACTGTATATCTTAGGCTCTGCACCGGGCGTAGCAGATACCGCAGCACAAAATATCTGCGCTAAATATCCCGGCTGCAATATCATTGGCACCCATCATGGGTATTTTGATGCTGCCGAAGAACAGAATATTTTAGCGGAACTGCGTGAGCTGAAACCGGACATCCTGTTTGTAGCATTGGGTGCGCCAAAACAGGAATACTGGATTGCAGAACACCTTGCGCAGCTGGGTATTCCGGTAGGCATGGGCATTGGCGGCAGTATGGATGTACTTTCCGGCAATGTGAAACGTGCTCCCGAATGGATGCAGAAACTGAGTCTGGAATGGCTGTATCGGTTCCTGATTCAGCCAACACGGTTTAAACGAATGCTTGCCCTGCCAAAGTTTATGCTGGCAGTGAAAAAACAAAAATAAAGACATTATATACGGCATTGCACAATATGTGTGATGCCGTTTTTGATTGGTGTTTATATGAATGCGTGCCAAAAGACATCAAATATCTGGCAACATATG
>CALGTT010000217.1 GCA_937901485.1 uncultured Ruminococcus sp. | reverse complement strand
ATCAACACCCACATTGCCAAAGCCATCTGCGGCATGGACGCGGATGACCTGTACGCGGTGGACGCTGCCATGTGTCATGCGGACGGTACGGAAAACAAGTCGAAATTCGGTGCAAATGCAATTCTTGCCGTGTCCATTGCCTGTGTACAGGCAGCGGCGGCATCCCATGGAATGCCCCTGTTCCGGTATCTTGGCGGTGTCAGCGGCAGAGTCATGCCCATTCCGATGATGAACATCCTCAACGGCGGCGCACATGCGGCAAACAATCTGGACGTGCAGGAATTCATGATTATGCCCGTGGGTGCTTGTTGTTTTTCGGAGGGACTGCGCTGGTGCACGGAGGTCTACCACTGTCTTGCGGCATTGCTCAGGGAGCGCGGCTGTACAACGGCAGTCGGGGATGAGGGTGGTTTTGCGCCCGACCTTGCAGATGATGAAGCGGCAATCGGGCTGATTCTCGAAGCAGTTGCCCGTGCAGGCTACCGTGCCGGAGAGGATTTCCGCATTGCACTGGATGCGGCGGCAAGTGAATGGAAAAAGGACAAGAAAGCAGCATATTATGTGATGCCAAAATCCGGAAAGCAGTTCAGCACGGACGCGCCGATGTGGTGGTGACTTCCATTGAGGATGCACTGGACGAGGAAGACTGGGACGGCTGGCGCAAGCTGACGGCAACGCTCGGCGGCAGGATCCAGCTTGTCGGGGATGATTTATTCGTCACGAACACCGACCGTCTGGAGCGCGGTATTGCGGAGCATTCGGGCAATGCCATTCTCATCAAGCCCAATCAGATCGGTACGATTTCCGAAACGCTTGATGCCATCCGCACGGCAAGACGTTCGGGCTTTGCCACGGTCATTTCCCATCGTTCAGGCGAAACGGAGGATACCACCATTGCCGACCTTGCAGTTGCACTCAATGCCGGACAAATCAAGACCGGCGCACCGTGCAGAACGGAAAGAACGGCGAAATATAACCGACTGCTGCGAATCGAGGAGCTTGTGGGCGGATGCTGCTGTAACAGTTGACTGCGGAGCAGCAAGAGAAAAAAGGACGGCAATTCGCCGTCCTTTTATCATTATCAATAGCTTTGCGCCGCGAGCAGCATACTTTCACTGCCGCTATATTCCGCCACGCGGGTTCCGCGCGGATTCCGCGCTTAGTACATGCCGCCCATGCCGCCGGCAGGCATTGCCGGTGCTGCTTCAGGTTCCTTGATGTCTGCTACAAGGCTCTCAGTGGTCAGTACCATTGCTGCTACGGATGCTGCATTCTGGAGTGCGCTTCTGGTAACCTTGGTCGGGTCTACGATGCCAGCTGCGATCATATCCACATACTCCTCATTGTATGCGTCAAAACCGAAGCCAACCTTTTCAGATGCCATGATCTTGTCGATAATGACACTGCCCTCAAGGCCTGCATTCAGTGCAATCTGGCGCAGCGGTGCTTCCAGTGCACGGCAGATAATCTCTGCACCGGTCTTTTCATCACCGGAAAGGGATGCGATCAGTTCCTTGACTGCCGGAATTGCATTGATGGGAGCTGTACCGCCGCCGGCTACAATGCCCTCCTCTACGGCTGCCTTGGTTGCTGCC
>CALGTT010000216.1 GCA_937901485.1 uncultured Ruminococcus sp. | reverse complement strand
ACATGGTCATCTACAAGAAGGACATGGTACAGCGTGCGCCCAACTTCGCCATCGTCGATGAGGTGGACTCCATCCTGATCGACGAAGCAAGAACACCTCTGATCATCTCCGGTCAGGGTGACAAGTCCACAGAGCTGTACACAATGGTGGATGCGTTCGCAAAAACACTGTCCTCCGTGACCGTTGTCGAGATCGACGACAAGATGGATCAGGACGAGATCAACGAAAATGCAGATTACATCATTGATGAAAAGGCAAAAACCGCAACCATCACCCGTCAGGGCGTGAAGAAGGCTGAGGAGCATTTCCATGTGGAAAATCTCATGGCTCCGGAAAACATGACACTGCTCCACCACATCAATCAGGCTCTCAAGGCAATTGGCATCATGAAGCCCGATATTGACTACATCGTGGAGGACGGTGAGGTTATCATCATTGACGAATTCACCGGACGTAAGATGCTCGGCAGACGTTTCAACGACGGTCTGCATCAGGCAATCGAGGCAAAGGAAGGCGTAAAGGTTGCGCGTGAATCCAAGACACTGGCGACCATCACCTTCCAGAACTACTTCCGTCTGTATGCAAAGCTTTCCGGTATGACCGGTACGGCGATGACAGAGGAAGACGAGTTCAGAGAGATCTACAAGCTCGACGTTATCGCGATCCCGACCAATAAGCCGGTCATCCGTATCGACCATCCCGATCAGGTTTACAGATCCGAAAAGGGCAAGTTCCTGCAGATCATCGAGCAGGTTGTAGAATGCCACGAAAAGGGACAGCCCGTTCTGGTTGGTACGATTTCTATCGAAAAGTCCGAGATCCTCTCCAAGCTCCTGAAACGCCGCGGCATCAAGCATGAGGTGCTCAATGCGAAGTACCATGCTAAGGAAGCGGAGATCGTTGCACAGGCTGGTAAGCTCGGTGCAGTTACCATTGCGACCAACATGGCTGGCCGTGGTACTGATATCATCCTCGGCGGTAACGCTGAGTTCTCTGCAAAGGCTGAGATGCGCAAGATGGAATATGATGATATGATCATCAACGAAGCCATCGGTTTTGCGGATACCACGGATGAGGAAATTCTGGCTGCAAGAGCTGTTTACCGTGATCTGTACACGAAGTTTGACGCACAGGTCAAGGAAGCTGCGGTTGCTGTCCGTGAGGCAGGCGGTCTGTTCATCATCGGTACGGAGCGTCATGAATCCAGACGTATCGACAACCAGCTGCGCGGTCGTGCCGGCCGTCAGGGTGACCCCGGTGAAAGCCGTTTCTTCCTCTCTGTAGAGGACGATCTGATGCGTATTTTTGCCGGTGATCGTATGGAATCCGTGATGCGTTCTCTCAACGTAGAGGAAACCGAGGCGATCGAGAGCAAGTGGCTGACCAAGATCATCGCTTCTTCCCAGAAGAAGGTGGAGGGCAGAAACTTCAGCATCAGAAAGAACGTCCTGAACTACGATGACGTTATGAATACCCAGCGTGAGATCATCTACAAGCAGCGTGCACAGGTGCTTGACGGTGAGGATCTGCACGAGTCCATTGTCAAGATGATGGAAGAACTGGTAACAACTGTTGCCGGTCAGTACATTGCCGAGGAGGAAGTGCAGGATGACTGGAATCTGATCGGTCTGAAGGACTTCTTCTATGGCTGGCTGCTTGATGACGGCGATCTGGTATTCAGCGAAGAGGAAATGGTCACCAAGACCAAGACCGATATTGTGAACTTCCTCGTGGACAAGATCAAGACCAAGTATGCACAGAAGGAAGAAACCTATGGTGCAAACATCATCCGCGAGCTGGAGCGCGTGGTTATGCTCAAGGTGGTGGATACCAAGTGGATGGCTCATATCGACGACATGGCAGAGCTGAAGCGCGGCATCTCCCTGAGAAGCTACGGTCAGAAGAACCCGGTTATCGAGTATCGTTATGAGGGCTTTGACATGTTCGACGCAATGGTAGAATCCATTCGTGAGGATACCGTTCGTATGCTGCTGACCATTCAGATCCAGCAGAATGAAGCTCCCCAGCGTGAGCAGGTGGCAAAGCCTGACGCACCGAATGCAGGCAGCGTTGAGGCACGCCAGTCCATGAAGATCGGCCCGAACGATCCGTGTCCGTGCGGCAGCGGAAAGAAGTACAAGAAGTGCTGCGCCGGCAAGGAAAATCAGTAATTGTATCAGCCCTCTCCCTTTGGAGGGGGCTGGTTTGATAGGAGGATATGATGACGGAACAGGAAAAAATGCTTACAGGTAAGATCTACGATCCGTCCGATGCGGTATTGATGGAACAGCGCGTCCGCGCACACAGGCTCTGCAAGGACTACAACGACACCTACGAAACAGACGAGGAACGCCGCGCACAGATCCTTGCAGAGCTGATCCCCGATATGGGTAAGGGCACTTGCCTGCTCGGTCCCATTTATTTTGATTATGGTGTATTCACGAGCTTCGGCACAAATTGCTTTGCCAATTTCAACCTGACTGTACTGGACACCTGTCCGGTGCGCATCGGGAATGATGTATTCTTTGGCCCTAACTGCATGATCGCCACGCCCATCCATCCCCTGCTGCCTGCTGAGCGCAATATGCGCTTCAAGGAGGACGGCACGCCCTATGATCTGGAATACGGTGCGCCTATTACCATTGAGGACGGCTGCTGGCTGGCATCGAATGTCACCGTCTGCGGCGGCGTGACCATCGGCGCAGGTACAGTCATCGGTGCTGGCAGTGTGGTAACGCACGACATTCCGGCTGGCGTGTTCGCGGCGGGCAATCCGTGCAGAGTCATCCGTCCGATCACGGAACAGGATTCCATCCACTGTAAAGAACACCTCTGGTAAGGAGGGACGCTATGAATTACGAGAATTTTGCACTGTATTATGATGCGCTGACGGAGAACGTGGAATATCCCCTGCGTGCGGCAAGGCTGCACCATCTGGTCAACATGCACATCCGCACGGACGGGAGAATTTTGCTTGATCTTGCGTGCGGCAGCGGCTCGATGTGTGAAGAAATGGCGAAGCTTGGCTATGATGTGGTCGGCGTTGACCTCTCCCCTGCCATGCTCTCGGCAGCGATGGACAAGAAATATGACAGCGGGCTGCCGATCCAGTATCTCTGTCAGGACATGCGCGAGTTGGACATGTTCGGGACAATGGATGTAACCATCTGCACCCTCGACAGCCTGAACCACCTCCCCTCCCTTGCGGATGTGCGGCGTGTATTTGAGCGCGTGTCCCTCTTTGCAATGCCGGGCGGCTTGTTCCTGTTCGATATGAACACGGTCTACAAGCACCGGAAGATCCTTGACGGGCAGACATTCGTTTATGATACGGAGGAGGTGTTCTGTGTCTGGGAGAATCGTCGGCGCGAGGGCACGGATATGGTGGACATGCAGCTCACGTTCTTTGAAAAGGATGGGGCGGCATATTACCGAAGTGAGGAGCAGATCACAGAAAACGCCTATTCTGTGGAGGAAATCAAGTCCGCGCTTGCGGATGCAGGGCTTGTGCTTCTGAATATTTTCGATGCTGACGCGGGACTCGACACGCCCGAACAGCTTTCCCCGCCAACGGAAACAACACAGCGGCTTCTGTTTGTGACACGCAAGCCGGAACTGGAGGAATCAATATGAGTATCATCAAACGAGCAATTTCTGCGGACGGCAGTGTGGTAGCGTCCGCGATTGATGCAACCGACATGGTTGCGAAGATCGAACAGTACCACAAGCCCTCCGCAGTCGTGACGGCAGCTCTCGGACGGCTGACCATTGCCGCTTCCCTGATGGGCTATGGTCTGAAATCCGCGGACGAATCCCTGACGCTGCGCATTGATGGTGACGGGCAGATCGGCAGCATGGTTGCCTGCGCGGATGATCTGGGCAATGTCAAGTGCTATGCAACCAATTACATCGTGGAGCTGCCGCTGAACGAGAAGGGTAAGCTGGATGTGGGCGGCGCAGTTGGCAACGGCACGTTTTCCGTCATCAAGGACATGGGGCTGAAAGAGCCGTATGTGGGCACAATCCCGCTGATTTCCGGCGAAATTGCGGAGGATATTGCAAATTACTACGCAACAAGCGAACAGATCCCGACGGTACTGAGTCTGGGTGTACTGGTCGCACCGGATCTGACGGTACAGTATGCAGGCGGATTTCTGATTCAGCTGCTCCCCTTTGCGGATGAAGCGTGCATTCCGATTCTGGAGAAGAATGTGGCAGAGATGCCGCATTTCACGGAGATGCTGGCACAGGGCATGACGGCGGAGGACATTGTGATGAAGTGTCTGGATGGTCTGGATGCCAATCTGCTGGATGAGGCGGAATCGGGATATTTCTGCGATTGCAGCCGTGAGCGGACGGCAAGAGTGCTGACGAGCATCAGCAAGGATGATCTGCGGGAGCTTGCGGAAAGCAAGGAAAAGATTGAGGTCTGCTGCCATTTCTGCGACAAGAAGTATGAGTTCACGTCGGAGGAGATTCTGGAGTTGATTCAGAAATAATACGAATCCCCCAAACGCCATAAGACTGTTTTTTACAAACTTTTTCTGAGACTCTCGATTTACACTATCGTAAAAAGCGTTTTTCATTTTACAAGAAAAGGACATCTACTAAAGCAGATGTCCTTTTGTTTATTCGTTGGTGGGTGCAGTTAAAAAGATAATTCCTGACTTTCAAAAACTCCCACCCCAATACCCACTTTTCTTGCAGGAATTCTCCCGTCATTACTTTACGCTATTTGACGAAAAGTGTGGAAAACGGCTTAAATACGAGGTTTTAGATTAACCAAAGTATCTCTTGAGAAGTCCCTCAAATGCCTTGCCGTGTCTTGCTTCGTCCTTAGCCATTTCGTGCACTGTGTCGTGAATAGCGTCCAGAT
>CALGTT010000215.1 GCA_937901485.1 uncultured Ruminococcus sp. | reverse complement strand
ACCTCTGGTGCACCAGTTGTCACGCCAGTGGCACAGCTGGGCAGCTATGTGCGGATCGGATAAACGCTGAAAGCATCTAAGCGTGAAGCCGTCCTCAAGATAAGATATCCCCCTTTTTGGTAAGACCCCTTGTAGACTACGAGGTTGATAGGTCTGATGTGTAAGCATGGTGACATGTTTAGCTTGCAGATACTAATCGGTCGAACACTTTTCCTTTCAAGAATCTGTTGCTTCAGATTCTCTCCCCATTTCGCATTTGCTCTTTATCTTCTGTTTCCATTTGCCGGTGCTTATTGCAAAGAGGTCCCACCCGTTCCCTTTCCGAACACGGCAGTTAAGCTCTTTCGCGACGAAAATACTTGGTTGGTCACGACCTGGGAAATTAGTTCGGTGCCGGCTTCTATTATAGAGGAGCAGATTTATTCTGCTCCTTTATTTTATATTGGGCCATTAGCTCAGTTGGTTAGAGCTCCCGGCTCATAACCGGATGGTCCCGGGTTCGAGTCCCTGATGGCCCACCAATAGAGTATTATGCAAAATCCTGCAGCTTTTCAGATTGTATAATACTGAGAAGAAAAGAGAGCGTCATGCTCTCTTTTTTCGTTTTATAAGGGCATTTCTGGTATGAAAATGATAACTGCCGAGGTCGAACGGATCAATAGGGGATATTGCAGCAGCCGTTTCCACTCCGAGATAGCGGATATGCCACGGTTCGTACTTGTAGCCCGTGTGGAAGTGCTGGTCTGCGTTTGTGCGGATGTAGCTGTACTGGTTGATTCTATGCGCTCTGTACCTGTTTCAGAACGCCCAGCGGCAGTTTCCGAAAAGCTCGCGCGGCAGTTCCGGCTCGCGCTGACACAGGAACAGCACGCCAGTCAGTCCTGCTGTCAGAAGCAGACCACAGGCGGCGGTGATGAGATATTTCTGCTTTCTGGTCATGAACCTTCCTCCTTTTCAGAGAAAGTATGGACACAAAAAGCGGCGGAGATACCCTCCGCCGCCAAATTATTACAGACTGAACATGATATTGTTCATGATGCTCTCCAGCTTTTCCTGTCCGCCGCTGGAAAGGGAATCCGTCACCTCACTCTTGGAGAGGGCGTAGGCTTCAAGATCTGCGAGTGTTGCCTTGCCGCTGATGATGTCCGCGCCGATGCCGGAATTCCAGCTTGCGTAACGGTCAGCAACAAACTTGTCGATCCTGCCGTCGGAGATCATTCTATCCGCAATGCGCAGACCGAGTGCAAAGGTATCCATGCCTGCGATGTAGGCATGGAAGATATCCTCCATCATGTACGAGCCGCGTCTTGTCTTGGCATCGAAATTCAGACCGCCATTGGTAAAGCCGCCCGCCTTGAGCACCTCGTACATGCACAGTGCTGCTTCGTAGACATTGGTCGGGAACTGGTCGGTATCCCAGCCAAGCAGGGTGTCACCCTGATTTGCGTCGATCGAGCCGAACATGCCGTTTACTCTTGCCACGCGCAGCTCGTGCTGGAAGGTGTGCTGTGCCAGTGTTGCATGGTTTGCCTCGATATTCAGCTTGAAATCATCTGCCAGACCGTACTTGTTCAGGAAACCGATCACGGTCGCAGAATCAAAATCATACTGGTGCTTGGTCGGCTCCTTGGGCTTTGGTTCAACATAAAAATCACCCGTGAAGCCGATGCTTCTGCCGTAGTCCACAGCCAGACGCATCAGACGCGCCATATTGTCCAGCTCCAGTCCCATGTCCGTATTCAGAAGCGTTTCATAGCCCTCTCTGCCGCCCCAGAACACATAGCCCTGACCGCCGAGTCTGACTGTCGCTTCGATCGCTTTCTTGATCTGTGCCGCCGCAAATGCGAACACATCCGCACTCGGAGATGTGCCTGCACCGTGCATATAACGCGGATGGTCGAAGCACTTTGCCGTGCCCCAGAGGAGCTTTTTAGAGGGATTTGCCTGCATCTTTTCTTCCAGATATGCTACGATCTCGTCAAATTTTGCATTCGTTTCTGCCAGAGAACCGAACTCCGGCGAGAGATCGCGGTCATGCCAGCAGAAATAGTCAACGGACAGCTTGTCCATCAGCTCAAATGCGCAGTCCACCTTTGCACGCGCTCTTGCCATCGGATCGGCTTCACCCCAGCTCTTGTCGGTCGTGCCGCAGCCGAACATGTCCGTGCCGTCACCGCCCATTGTATGCCACCATGAGAGCGCGAATTTCAGATGCTCGCGCATGGGCTTTCCGGCAATGATCTCATCGGGGTTATAGTACTTGAATGCCAGCGGATTGGTCGAAGCTTTTCCCTCATAGGGGATCTTTCCGATGCCTTTGAAAAATTCGCTCATGATACGCCTCCTTTAGAATGCAAGCTCCTGTTTGGAAATGTCGAAGTATTCCTCTAAGATCGCGATATAATAACGGAAGACGGGCTTTCCGTTGCAGTACATGACATCGCCCTCCTCCGGAATACCGAGCGCAGCAAGCTGACCATCTGTCAGGGAGCTGAGGGGAATGGTTCTGAGATCATTGATCGTGATACCGAGCTTATTCAGCGCATTGTCGCTCAGAGAATCCAGTGCATAGGAGCTTTTGTCTGTTTCAAGGAGTTCCATATCTGCCGCACTCAGTTCTACGATCGTTTCGTGGTACTGTGCAGGGTACATTTTCACTGTCTGACCGCTTCCGTAGGTCACCTCATATGCCTGCATTCCCAGTGTTTCCATCTGGGTGTCGCTGAGTGTCACTGTGATATCCTTGGAGATCGCGCTGATTTTGCTGGTGATGTCCGCACGCTTTTCGATCTGCCATGTGATCTCTGTAGTCTCCTGCAGGGGGCGTGTCATCAGCACCGTGCGTGTCAGACCGCGCAGCTGGAAGAGCACCAGATCATAATCCTTGTCCATCGTGTTGGATTCAACGATCACTGCTGTGCTGCCGTTGGAGCTGTCCACGGTATTGACGACTTCATAGCGGTAAGCACCGGTCTGGGAAAAGCCGCTTTCCACCACTGTGGAAACTGTGGACGGCGCAAACAGTGTTGTAAACAGGAAGTAGATCAGCGATCCGAGCAGATAGAGGAGGACGAAGATCGTACCGAACACCGTTTTGGCAGTTTCGCCAAGTCCGGAGAAGAAGAAGATCACCAGTGCCACCACGAGCAGCGGGATCAGGACGTGCCACTCACCGAAATAGAGAAGCACTGCCGGAAGCAGTGCCGGAAGCATCACAAGACTTGACAAAATCGTCAGGAGCTGGCGGCGTGTATAGAGCATGATGACCAGAGCGATCACGGAAATCGCGGACAGAATCATGCAGATGGAATTCGGATTCTTCACTGTCATTTCGTAGAAAATTGAAAAGTAGGACAGGATGAGAATCAAAACGCAGTATACGGGACTGAGCAGTGAAACCACACGCTTTGTCCATTTGTTCGCAAAAAAAGCACCCATTATTCAAACCTGAGCATACCTCTCTGCCGGTATTGCAGGAGGAGCAATCCTTTCTCTGTATAGTTGTATACAGTTATTATAACATTTTTTCACGTTTATGGCAAGTGGTTTGCGGAAATCTTTTTGAAAATTTTACCGAAACGTACAGCATGAGAAAAATTTCAGGGGTAAACTTGACAATTCGTGGCAAACATGCTATAATGTCACCGAGGTTAGTTTGAGAGAGGAGGAAACATCATGCTGTTTCCAACATTGCAGGAAGTCAGAACACTGTCGGAGCAGTACAGCACGATTCCGGTTTTCTGGGAAATTCCCGCTGATCACTGGTCACCGCTGCAGATCTATGCGGCACTTGCACAGGGGGAGGAGTATGCCTTTCTGCTGGAGAGTGTGAACACGCCGGAACGCTGGCAGACATGGTCGTATATCGGCGCAGGCTCGGAGCTTGGGCTTCATGTGCCGGAGGACGGCGCGTGTGCCTATCACTTTATAACACCGATGGGGGAGACACAGATCTATACGATCGCGGCGGAGCACGCGGCGTTCAACATGCTTCGGGATATGGAAAGCCCGAAATATGAGCGTATGCCGGAATTTACCGGCGGTTTTGTCAGTGCGCCGTGCGGTAAGGAATGTACCCGCATCTATCGTTTCTATCAGGAGCTTGTGGCGTACAATCATCTGAAAAGTACTGCTGTCATCATCCTGAATCTGCACAAGGGAGCGGATCTGGCAGCGCAGTATCAGGCAGCAGAGATCCGTGCAGCAGAGATCGCCGCAAAGATCGAGCGTTGCCGCCTCAGCCCCCAGTACAGGGACGATGAACCGCCGGTGGAGGCGTGGATGGAGGAATCGGTGATGCATGTGCGCAATGCGCCTGACAGCTTTGAGCTGTACCGCCGGATCCGTTACGGCTATCCTGCGCCGAATCTGTTCTATGTCAAGCATGGTGATGAGCAGTTCACGGGCATGGCGCGTGGTGAGGTGCAGATTCCGCGGACATGGGAATTCAGCGGTGTGGGCTTTGGCAGCGGCAGCGGTATTACCAAGCTGTGCACGCCGGAGATCGCGGTGCGCTATCTGGAGGATCACGCGGAGATCACAGCCGGAACGCCTGCGGATATGGAAAAGGTGCTGGAGCTGATGCGCTCCGCAAAGCGTGAGAATCACGACGCATAACATGGGATACAGGCTGATTTTTCGGCAGTTTTCGGCAAATTCTATGATATTATCTAAAATTCGCCGGTATTCAGCATGAAAATCTGTAGAAAAGTAGATTTTTGCGAAAAAACTTGACAAATCGCCAAGAATCGGATATAATACAAATATATTAAAACCTACTGGAGGATGTAACGATGAAAAAAGCTGAACTGATTCAGGCAGTGGCTGAGAAGCTCGACTGCTCTAAGAAGGACGCAGATCTGGCAGTTAATGCTGTTCTGGACACCATCAAGGAAACACTGGTTGCAGGCGAGAAGGTTTCTCTGACTGGCTTTGGTGTATTTGAGGTTCGTGAGCGCAGCGCAAAGACCTGCATGAACCCCCGTACAAAGGAAATGACAGATGTTCCGGCTTGCAAGGCACCTGCTTTCAAGGCTGGCAAGAATCTGAAGGAAGCTGTAAACAAGTAAGCTTGAATGCTAAGAATGCACCGCGAAAGCGGTGCATTTTTCATTTCTGTTCGCGAAGTCTGCGGCGGATGCCTTTCATGATCTCCTCCCTTGCGCGTGCCGCATCCTCTTTGGGAAGCGGGGGCGTGTCTGCGAGGGGATATGTCATGCCGAGGGCTTCATATTTTGTCTTTCCCATGTCGTGATAGGGGAGCACATCAAGTGCTTTGAGGTTTTTCAGACCGCCGATGAAGTAACCGAGCCGCTGCTGTTCGTCCGCGTCATCCGTCCAGTCCGGCACGACCACATGCCTGATCCAGAGGGGAACGCCGTGTGCCGAGAGAAACTCCGCAAATGCGAGGATATTCCGGTTGCTGTGTCCGGTCAGTGCGCGGTGCTTGTCCTCGTCGATGTGCTTGATATCGAGCATCACAAGGTCGGTCACTGCCGCAAGCTTTTGCGCAGCCTCGGTATGTTCCGGTGTAAAGCACACGCCGGAGGTATCCAGACAGGTATGGATGCCCCGTTCCTTTGCCTTAGTGAACAGCTCCGTGAGGAACGCCATTTGCAGCATGGGTTCTCCGCCCGTTGCCGTAATGCCGCCGCTTTTCGTGAATTCCTTGTTGCGCTCATACTTCGCCAGCAGTTCGTCCGTGCTCATGCTCTGCCCCTGCCCCGGCTTCCAGCTGTCGGGATTGTGGCAGTACAGACACCGCATCGGACAGCCCTGAAAAAAGATCACGAACCGGATGCCCGGTCCATCGACCGTGCCAAAGCTTTCGATTGAATGAATATAGCCGTTCATAGTTCCTCCTTATTAAAATGGGGGCAAAGCAGCGCGGGAGGTTTGCCTCTCCATTCCCTCGCGTTGCTCAGTCATTCCGGGCAAAGGCGTTGCTTTTCCCCCATGCCCCCTTTATAAAACTGGCGATTATTCGCCTGTTGCCGCTCGTCCGTAGGACGAAGGCAACGAATGTCAGCGGCGACTCGCCGCTTTTGATAATTTCAGCCTGCTGCACAAGTGTACAGCAGGCTGATTGTCAGATTTTTCCGTGGAATGTTCTGGAGATGACATCATCCTGCTGTTCCTTGGTCAGCTTGATGAAGTTTACCGCATAGCCGGAAACACGGACTGTGAGCTGCGGATACTTCTCCGGATGCTTCTGTGCATCAAGCAGCGTTTCTCTTGTGAACACATTTACGTTCAGGTGATGACCGCCCTTTGCCACATAGCCGTCGAGCAGTTCAACGAGGTTGTCGATCTGTGCGTCGTTTGCCATAATAAAACCTCCTGTATTGTTTTATGGTGTGTACAGGACTGTTACCAGTCCTCCTCATCTTCCTTTGAGTCAGCATTTTCTTCATCGTCATCGAAAAATGTCGGCACTGCACATGCCCCGAGTTTGCCGGAGCATTCTGTGCTGTTGATGGTCTGCACCGTTGTCCGTTCACCCACCGCAAGGTTGATGTGACCGCTGCCGCCCTCTACGAGCGCGTCGAGCAGTGCGGCGAGTTCTTCCGCCTGTGCCTCCAGTGCGGCATCATTCTGCGGCTTCATCGTCAGCCTCCGCCTTCAGTGCGTCCAGATCCAGCTCACCGGAGAACAGCACCGTACTCTTGCCAAGTGCATCCGGAATGATGGAGAACGTGTTGGAAATGCCGTCCTGCGCATGACGGAAGGGGAGCTTTGCCACAGAAGCAAGGGAAGCCACCGCACCGGCTGTATCCCTGCCGTGCATCGGGTTTGCGCCCGGTGCAAGCGGAACGCCCTGCTTTCTGCCGTCGGGTGTGTTGCCGGTCTTCTTGCCATAAACGACATTGGAAGTGATGGTCAGGATGGACATGGTCGGCACACCGTCGCGGTAGGTGTGGTGCTTGCGGATCTTGTCCATGAACATGCGGACGATATCCACCGCAATGCTGTCCACGCGGTCGTCGTCGTTGCCGTATTTCGGGAAATCGCCTTCGACCTCGTAGTCCACCACGATGCCGTTTTCATCGCGCACGCACTTGACCTTTGCGTACTTGATGGCACTCAGAGAATCTGCCACAACGGACAGACCTGCAATGCCGGTCGCGAAATAACGCTTGACATCACGGTCGTGCAGTGCCATCTGCAAACGCTCGTAGCTGTACTTGTCGTGCATATAATGGATGACGTTCAGCGTGTTCACATACAGCCCTGCCAGCCATTCCATCATCTGGTCATACTTGTCCATGACATCCTCGTAGTCCAGATAATCGCCCTCAACCGGACGATATTTCGGGCCTACCTGCACCTTCATCACCTCGTCCACGCCGCCGTTGATCGCATACAGCAGGCACTTTGCAAGGTTTGCTCTCGCGCCGAAGAACTGCATCTCCTTGCCCACACGCATGGAGGAAACACAGCAGGCGATCGCGTAGTCATCGCCGTGTGTGACGCGCATCAGGTCGTCGTTCTCATACTGGATGGAGGAGGACTTGATGGACATCTTTGCGCAGAACTTCTTGAAATTCTGCGGCAGTCTGGTGGACCAGAGCACGGTCATATTCGGTTCGGGTGCAGTGCCCAGATTGTTCAGGGTGTTGAGGTAGCGGAAGGAATTCTTCGTGACCAGATGCTGACCGTCCACGGATACGCCGCCGATGGATTCCGTCACCCATGTCGGATCGCCGGAGAACAGGGCGTTGTATTCCGGTGTTCTTGCGAATTTCACCAGACGCAGCTTCATGATGAAGTGGTCGATCATCTCCTGTGCTTCACGCTCGGTGATGATGCCTCTGTCCAGATCGCGCTGGATATAAATATCAAGGAATGTCGAGGTTCTGCCGAGGCTCATTGCCGCGCCGTTCTGCTCCTTGACCGCCGCCAGATAGCCCAGATACAGCCACTGGATGGCTTCCTGTGCATTCTTTGCCGGACGGGAGATGTCAAAGCCGTAGATCCGCCCCAGCTCCTTCAGCTCGCCCAGTGCACGGATCTGCTCGGAAAGCTCCTCGCGCAGGCGGATGTTCTTGGAGGTCATGCGGACAAAATGGGTGTCCTGCTGGTGCTTCTTGTCCTCGATCAGGCGGTCAACGCCGTACAGAGCCACTCTGCGGTAGTCACCGATGATTCTGCCGCGTCCGTAGGCATCCGGCAGACCTGTGAGGATCGCGGACTTTCTTGCAAGGCGCATTTCAGGCGTATAAGCATCGAAAACGCCCTGATTGTGAGTTTTTCTGTATTTTGTAAAAATGTCAACAACTTCCTTGTCCACCTCGTAGCCATAAGCAGCGCAGGCTGTCTGCGCCATACGGATGCCGCCAAACGGCTGGAGGGAACGCTTGAAAGGCTTGTCCGTCTGGAAACCAACGATCTTTTCCAGCTCCTTGTTCAGGTAGCCCGGACCGTGGGAGGTGATGGTGGAGACAATCTTTGTGTCCATATCCAGCACGCCGCCGGCTTCACGCTCCTGCCGTGACAGTTCCATGACCTGATCCCAGAGCTGTGTGGTCGCTTCGGTCGGACCTTCGAGAAAGCTTTCATCGCCGTCGTAAGGGGTATAATTCTTCTGGATGAAATCACGCACATTGACAGATGTGCCGCTCCATCTTCCGGCTTCAAAGCCATCCCATTCGGGTTCAAAGTTCATTGCCATATTGCATCTTCCTTTCAATTCAGCAGTTTCCATGTCTCTCTGCCGGCTGTCTGTTGGTGTTCTGTTCTATCATCATCATACAACATTCCCACGGGTTTGTCAACATTGTTTGCCGTGGTTTACCGAGATTCTGTTTTTTTTCTATATTATTCTCCCGCACGCGGATAGATTTATGCAAAATGCGTATTCCGAGATTATTCCGCAGAACGCAGAAATAACGGAATATGGCGAAACATGGGAGAAACGATAAAATTTTCCTGTGGCAGTACACTGTCCGCCGTACACGGACAGTGTTCAGTTGAACTTGAAGATCCTCCGTGCGATCCGGTAGCCGTTGCCGATCACCTGACGCTTGCGGATGACGGGCATATCGGACACGCCGCAGAGGGTGCGGTAGCGCAGCTGCTTGTAGAGCTTCTCGTCCATGTCGTAGATATCGCGCCAGAGTTTGCGTCGTTTCTGCTCATTCTCCGGCAGCTTGCTCAGAGTCAGGAAGACCGAGCAGATGATGATCATCATCGAGAGGTAGTGCAGCATATAATTGCGCAGGCGTTTTGAACCTTGGAGCTGCATGGGGTTGCAGGCACCCAACATGTGATAGGTCACGCGCAGCTGCTGATCGACCTGACGGATGAAAACCTCCTCGTTGACCGACTGATCGGAACGCCCGATATAATAGCAGTAGAAATTCTCGTTGAGGTAGTACATCGTTTTCACGAACGGCAGCGGCTGGTAGACGAAGATATTGTCCACATAGAAGCAGTGGTGGGGCAGCTCGATGCCGCTGTCGCGGAGCATCTGCGTGCGGTAGATGACCGAGTGCATGAGGATGTTCTGGTCGGGGCGGAATCTGCCCAGCTCGTCCCATCCGAACACGCGGTTTTCCGGCATTTTACCGGTGTACTTGACAGTATGGCTCTTGCCGTCCTCGACATGCTCGTAGGTGTAATTGGACAGAAGCATGTCCACGGGCTGTTCCATCTGGGCAAATTCACGCAGCTTTGCGAGGATCTTCTGGTAGACCTCGGTATTCACCCAGTCATCGGAATCGACGACCTTATAATACAGACCGCTTGCCTCCGCAAGACCGCGGTTGACACCGGAGCCGTGACCGCCGTTTTCCTTGTGGATGGCGCGGACGATGGTGGGGTACTGTGCCTGATAGCGGTCGGCGATCTCAGCGGTATTATCCTTGACCGATCCGTCATTGACGATGAGGATCTCGACCTCCTCGCCGCCGGTGAGCAGTGTATCGAGACAGTGCTCCATATAGGCAGCGGAATTATAGCAGGGAACTGCGATACTCAGCAATTTCATTGGACTTCCTCCGTTTCTGAATGCTTGTAGTATATGTACTGCGGGGCAGTGTATACATTGTTTTCTTATTAATTAGTGCATCAGCCCCGACATTTCGTGACAAAATGTTGCACAGGCTAACTATAATATAAGTATACAGGAAAAACGGAAAAAAAGCAAGAGGAAATGGGAAATTTAAGGAAAACGAAATATTCCACCGCACAGCAAACCGCCCCTGCCATGCAGCAGGGGCAAGTCATCATTTCCGCAGCTCCGCGAGTCTTGCATATTTCTGCTTTGTTGCAAGCCCTCCGCGGATGTGCCGTTCCTGTTTATTCTGCAAAAGCACCTCACGCACCTGCTCCGCCAGCAGCGGCTTGAGATAGGGCAGCCGTTCGCTGACATCCTTATGTACTGTGCTTTTGGAGATCCCGAATTGCTTTGCGGCAGCGCGCACGGTCGCGCGGTGCTCCAGAATATAATTCCCCAGCAGGATTGCCCTGTCATTCGGCTGATGTTCCATGACCTCACTCCCATTCAGATTTGCCGCAGCTCTGCGGCTCTGTACACTATATGCGGAAATTTTGCGGCAATATGTCAGCACGCGAAAAAATAGCTTTACAATTCGTATGGAAATGTGGTATAATAAAGGTAATGATTCTATGAAAGGGAGCTGATACTATGATGCTCATTGTCCTGATCGCTGTTGGTATCGTGCTTGTACTTGCCCTTGTGCTGGGCATTGCCTACGCATTCAGCCGCAGCCATGAAAGTGCACCTGACACGACACCTGAACCCCTGCCCGGCGGCGGCGGCAGCTATACCATGCACATTTCCGGCATGAACTGCGAGCACTGCCGTGCCAATGCAGAAGCTGCACTCAATGCCTTTGCAGGCGTGACCGCACAGGTCGATCTGAAAACCGAAACTGCCCATATCCGCTATGACGGCTACCCCGACCTCACCCTCCTCGACCGCCTGCGCGAAGCAGTAGAACAGGCTGGGTTTACGGTGACGGAGATACGATAATCACAGGATCGGAGGAACTCCCATGCTCAACATCAACCTCACCCATAAAACCGCCCTTGTGACCGGTGCATCCGGTGAGCTGGGCAGTGTCATTGCACGGACGCTTGCAGAGTGCGGCGCGGATGTCGTCCTGCACTACTGGCGCAGTGCCGAAAAAGCCGAACGCGCCGCCGAAGCCGTCCGAAAAGCCGGCGCACGCGCATTCCTCGTGCAGTGCGATGTGACCGATTTTGCCGATGTCCAGCGGATGCAGCAGACTGTCCGCGAACAGTTCGGCGCGGTCGATCTGCTCGTGGCAAATGCCGTCATCCAGTACGAATGGAAATCCGTCCTCGATCAGCCCCTTGCGGACTTCCAGAGCCAGTTCGCGTCCTGCGCCATGCAGACCGTCCATTTGGCAAAGGTGTTTCTGCCCGATATGATCGAAAAGCAGTACGGGCGCATCGTTGCCATCAATACTGAATGCGCGGCAATGGCAGAGCCGAACAATGCCGCCTATACCGCCGGAAAACGTGCGCTTGACGGCGTTGTGCGCTGCCTTGCCAAGGAAGTGGGCTGCCACGGCATCACCGTCAATCAGGTCGCGCCCGGCTGGACGATCTCCGAACGTGACCGCGTGAACCATACGGAATCCGCACCGGAATATGAAAAGACCGTGCCTCTTTGCAGACGCGGAACGGATCAGGAAATTGCCAATATGACGGCGTTTCTTCTCTCTGATCTTGCGAGCTTTACTACGGGCGCGTATATCCCCGTCAGCGGCGGCAGAGTCATGCCGGCGATTTAGTGAGGTGCAATATGGAACATGAACACATCTGCGGGCAGTGCCTGCATCATCAGGAGCTGGTCGGCGAGATCATGGAGCGTATGCCCGATCCGGAGCTTCTGACACGCGTGGCAGAGCTTCTGAAAATGTTCGGTGAGCCGACACGCGTGCGCATCCTGTTCGAGCTGCTCGATCATGAACGCTGTGTCGGAGAGATCGCAGAGCGTCTGGAAATGAGCGTTTCCTCGATCTCCCACCAGCTGCGTGTCCTGAAACAGGCGCGGCTTGTCAGAAGCCGCCGTGAAGGAAAGACCATCTGGTATTCCCTTGCGGATGCCCATGTTAAAACAATTTTTTATCATGCTTTGGAACATGTGATGGAATAATTTCGGCGCAGCACCTGGAATTTGTGCAAAACAGTGCATTTTGGGCTTGAAACATAGTGCAAAATTGCAATTGCAATTTGAGGCAGAATATGCTATAATGAAGTGAGGTCAGTGTGCTTTCGCAGCCCTGACGATCAAAGAGTCGAAATGCACCGTTTCGTGCAGCTGGTGCATGGAGAAGTGGAGGAAACAGTATGAAAAGAACAAAAGCAGCAGTTGCGGCGTTGCTGATCGCGAGTATGTCCATGATCAGCTTTGGCTGCGGCGGTGATAATACTACAAGCATCAAGGATATGGATTCCATGACGCGTGAGCAGGTCGCAAATCTCTGTGCGTCTGACGAGCGTCTGACCGGTGAACTGGAAAACAAGACCATCAAGTGGCTCTCCGACTGGAACATCCAGTCCGATGCGACCGGCAAGACCACGCCTATTGATCTGGCGATGTTCCAGGAACGCTACGGCGGTGAGGTGGAATGGACACAGTGTGTGTATGAGGAGCGTTATGACAAGCTCGCAAACTGCATCAACAGTGATGAGGGCATTGACTTCTTCTATGCCGGCAACTTTGATGCATTCCCCAAGGGCGCAGTCCGCGGCATGTTCGTTCCCGTGGATGATTACATCGACTTCGACAGCGAAATCTGGGCAGATGTCAAGGATGCCAATGATTCCGTGATGTGGAACGGCAAGCATTACATGACCGTTGTACAGGTTACGGGCGATAACTGCGCTGTCATCTATAACCGCGATACCATCAAGGAGCTGGGCTATGAAGATCCGGCTGTCTTGTTCGAAAACGGCGAATGGACATGGGAAGTGTTCCAGGACATGCTGGAGGACTTCGTAGATCCCGCAAACAACAAGTTCGGTCTTGACGGCTGGTGGTTCGAGGGTGCGCTGTCCGCAACGACCGGCGTTCCCTACATCGGTCTGGAGGACGGCAAGCTCGTGAACAACCTGAGCGATCCCGCTATTGAGCGCGTGCAGAACTTCATGTATGACCTGAACACCGCCAATGCCATTGCCATCGGTGTCGGTGATTACGGATGGACGGATCATCCGGAGTACATCGGTGAGGGCAAGCTCCTGTTCTATCCCGTTGGTCTGTGGAAGATCTGGGACGGCAACAAGGACGCGGATACAGGACTTCCGGCGTGGAAGAAGACTTTCGGCGAGAACTGCTTCTTCGTTCCGATGCCGCAGGATCCCGATGCGGACGAGTATTATCTGCCGGCAAGCATGGATTCCTATATGTTCGTTGCAGGCGGACATAATCCGGAGGGCGTTGCAAAATATCTCGAATGCAAGCGTGTTTCTCTGATGAATGATGACGCGATCCGCATTGGCAATGAGCAGTTTATTGCAGACTACGAGTGGAATGACGAAATGATCGCAATGAAGACCAAAATGGATGAAATGGCACTGGCAAATCCTGTATTTGACTTTATGAACGGTGTTTCTGCCGACCTTGCCACCATTCTGGACAGCAGCGAAAGCGGCGTTCGTGCAGCGGGCAAGGGACATCCGTGGAATGAGTCTCTTGCAGCGATCAAGGATGCTGTGGATACTCTGATTGAAGAAGCAAACAGTGCACAATAACCTGTGATTATGTCATTTTCAGCAGCTCTGGAGAAAACTGCAGAGCTGCTGTTGTGATGTTCTATAATGTTTACAAAATGTACTTGAATCATGAATCAAAACATGATAAAATATAAGTAATAAAAAATTCACAGGAGGCTTGTGCGTATGGCAAAAATACTGGTAACAGGCGGATGCGGATTGATTGGCGACCATGTATGTTCGGGCTTTTTGAAGAAAGGATATGAAGTCGTTGCGATTGACGGGCAGTCCAGCGATTATAATCAGGGAAAAGATAATTTCACATATGTAAAGGGCAGTCCGACGGATAAGGCTGCGTATGCAGATGTGTTTGATCGTCATAAATTTGATACGGTGATTCATCTTGCGTGTACGGTGGATAATGATTTTGACGGCAGTATGATCACGGAGAAGCATATTGATGAAAGCAAGCAGTGTGACAGTTTCATCTATCGTTTTGCAATTGCTCACGATGTCAAGCAGTTCATTCTCATCAGCACCACACAGGTATATCAGATGCCCAAAACGAGAGAGCCGCTGCGTGAGGATGACTTTGTGAAGCCTTTGACGAATTATGCGAAGCTCAAGGCAGATGCAGAGGCAACGATGGCATCCGATATCGGGCGTGCCAAGGGCATGATGTGTGCGATCCTGCGTGTGCCTCCGGTGTATACCAAGCAGTTCAAAGATAATCTGGAAGCAAAGATCACAGATCCGAAGGACGGCTCCAAGTTTGTATATCGTACCGGCGAGTATGGTTTCCATTTCTGTTGTGTGCATAATCTCGTGGATTTCCTGCTCGGCTTCACCAGAGCAGCGGAGGACAACAGCTACAACGGCATTTATAATGTAGCGGATAAGAACCTGACAATGGCTTCTGAGATCATTGAGTACATGAAGGCAAACCATCGTATTGGTGTTGTGCTCCAGAGAGTCCCTCCGAACACCAGCCTGAATTCCATCAAAAATTTGATCGGCAACAAGGAGATGAAGACCAATTATCGGTTTTTGGATTACACGCGTGTGCTGAACAATAATATGTTCGACATTAACAAGGCTTCCAAATTCTGTTCGTTCCGCTGGTCGATCAAGAATACCAAGTAATGATAAGAGCTGCTGTGCATATGTACAGCAGCTTTTTGCGTAGAAATCCCCGCCGGACGGCGGGGATCATTTTACAATGAGGTCAGGAAAGCGGAAGCTCCTGTATCAGTCCGATCACATGCTTGAGGATGTTCAGGGAATCGGCGAAATTAATGTGCGTATTCAGATCCACATCCGCTGCAAGCTGCTGGGGGCTGCTGAGTGTCTCGCCGATCAGCAGATTGCGGTTCAGTGCCAGAACGTCCAGAATATTCACCTCGTTATCCAGTGTGACATCCCCCGTTCCTGAAGTAGATGCGGGATATTCCACAATGACCTGCACGATATGATTTGCCGTGCCGCAGCTGCAGACGACCTGTGCAGTGCCGTTGGAAATACCGCAGAGCGTTCCGTTGTCCACAGCAACGATCTGGGTATCCATCGAAAGCCAGATGCAGCCGCTTTCGGTTTCCGGATGCGTCAGCGTGACCTGTTTTTCCGGATCACGCAGATATACGGTCGTTTTCTCAGTGACATCATAGGTCGCATCTTTTGTTACTGTGAGGCTGCAGGAAAGCAACGTGCTGCCGGTGATCGCATAGATCGTGCATGTTCCCTCCGCCTTTGCGGTGACCAGACCGCCGCTGACTTCTGCAATGTTCTGGTTGCTGCTCTGCCACATGACGGAATCGGCGTTGGATACGCTGAGCTGCTTGGTGTCTCCGACAGAAAGTGTCAGAACGTCATCGCTCAGTGCCGGCAGATCGGGATCAGAGATCGTGATGCTGCCGTTGACTGCGTTTGCCTGCACGCCGCCGATGACATTGGTGCGGTCGGCGGTGTGCCAGTAGCCCTGCTTCTGGTCGGCGTTGTTCCATTGAAATGTCACCGGAAAGCTCTGCCCCGCAGCGGCATCCTCCGGCAGTGTAAAATGCAGAATGAAGATCGTTTCCGCGTCCTCCGTGCCGGCAGTGTCCGCACCGGCGGATGCGCCGCTGAACCAGACCAGATGTTTGTCCGCATTGATCGCACTGCAATGCGCCTTTCCGGCCGCCTGCCGGCTTTCGACATACTCCAGCGTCAGTGCGGGATCATAGGAAATGCCAAAGGAGGTCGCAAGAAATCCGTCCGGATTATTGCCAAGTGTGACATCCACTGCCACTGATGCGTCTTCTGCGAGGCTTTCCATTGTGGTCTGCACCGCCGCGATCGTCAGCACCGGAGCTTCACCGCCCAATACCGGAACGGAGGGAATGCGGAAAAGAAGCAGTGTCGATAGTGCTGTGCATAGAAATGCTTTTAAGAAGGACTTTGCTTTCATGACTGATTCCTCCATTCTGTTAAAAATACAAATTTCCCGAGCTGCCATAGAACGTGCTTTGTTCTGCCGGGGTACATCGGGAGACTGTGATTTTGTAATACTATCACTTGTATTATATCACATATAGTAGAAACTGTCAACGGAATTCACAGTTTTGTTAGAAAAATGTTAAAAACGCAGTTGGGTAATATACAGTGTGTACAAATCGGCGGCAGTATTTTCTTAATGAAGTCTGAATAAAATACAAAAATGGAACGCTTTTGCACTTATTCACAAAAAGTCAGATTTTGTTTTACCGAATGTTCATAAAATGTTTTTCTGTATCGGATAACTAATATACAAATAATATGATATAATATAAAATGATACATCATAATCTGGTAACGATTCCACTTTCAGGAGGAATATCGAGATTGGCAGGGAGGTGAAGCTGTGGAGACTCAGAATTCTGAACACGCTTCGGAACATATCATAGATGTTGTGGAGGATTTTTCATGTCCCTCCCAGACGGAAGCCTATCGTACTGCCTATCAGAAATGGCGGATGGAAAAGAACCGATATGCCTTCCGCTGCAAAAAACATCCGAAGGAAGCGACATTTTCGGAGAGCAAGGCGGTCGTGACCGAAACGCCGGCGCAGATCGAACAGGGCGTGCTCAACCGGATCGGGTATCTGATCGGCTGTCTGCTGATCATGTATCTGGTGGTGGAGAATGTACTTGACAAGCTGATCGTACTGGTACTGAACGCTATGGGTTTCCATGTGGCAATGCCTTTCTGGGGTTCTGCGATCTACGGCGACGAAACAGCAGTATTCATCAGTGTACTGATTGTGAGTGTGCTGAAATATCTTCTGCCTGCGCTGTTGCTCCAGCTTGTGCTGCGGATGCCGCTGCGCGTGAGTTTGCCCATGCGTGTGGCAAAGGCGGATACACTGCTGTTCGGTATCGTGCTGATCATGATGGTCAGCGCAGGACTTGGCATGTTCCTGGTATCCAGCTCCGATGAGCTGGAAAAATACAAGCTGATCTGCAACGCTGTGGGGATGGAGAATCACAGGATGGTGCTCTACATGCTGTTCACCATTTTTGCGATTCCCATTATGAGTGAGCTGCTCCTGCACGGGGCGTTGTTCCAGCTGCTCCGCCAGTTCGGCGACGGATTTGCAATGATCGTGGTGTCCCTGCTGGTTGCCTGTCTGATGCATAATTTTCAGGACTCGCTCCGTGCGGGACTGGTTACATTTATCATCTCCTATTTCGTGCTGCGCAGCGGCAGCTTCCTGACTGCGATCCTGCTGCACATCGTTCACGAGATCTACATGTTTGCACTGTTCTACATCGAAACGTTTGGGGAGGTCTATTCGCTGCAATGGTGGATGACGATCCTGATGCCCTGTATTCTGGGACTGCCGGCTGGTTTTTACATGCTCTGGCACAGAAATGCTTCGGATGAGGAACTGCTGAAAAACAAGACATTCCTGAAGCTGCCGGATAAGATCATCGCGTTCTTTTCCAGCTTTCCGATACTGGGACTTGTGATCAGCTGCATTGCCCTGACGGTCATTACCGCCGTGATCGCGTCGTAATCGCGCGAAAAATAAGGATTGAAAGGGGACTTTGTAAAAAGTCCCCTTTTCCGGATCACAAGTCATTCTACACCTATGGGAGGATCTATGGAATCACATGAATTCTACATGCGCCGTGCGCTGGAGCTTGCCGCGAAAGCGGCGGAGCTTGGGGAAGTGCCGGTCGGCGCAGTCGTTGTCCGGAAGACAACGGGGGAGATCGTCGGCGAGGGCTATAACCGGCGGGAAACGGACAAGCACGCGCTTGCCCACGCAGAGATCATGGCAATTGATGCTGCCTGCCGGAAGCTGGGCGGCTGGCGGCTGCCGGAATGTGCCCTGTATGTGACGCTGGAACCCTGCCCGATGTGCGGAGGTGCAATTTTACAGGCACGCATTGATGAGGTATATTTCGGAGCGTATGACGCGAAAAATGGTGCTGTCTGCTCCGTGCAGCAGATGTTCACGCTGCCCTATAACTGGATGCCCGAAGCCAGCGGCGGGATGATGCAGGAGGAATGCAGTGATATTCTTTCGGCGTTTTTCCGGATGCTCCGCGAGAAAAAAAGGAATTTGAAAAAATCCGCATCAGGTACTTGCAATGATGCGGAAAATATGGTATAATGAAACTAATATTGAGCGAAAGGAGCATCCGCTGTAAAGCGGATCGGTATACAGATATGAAATTCAGAACAACAATGTGCGTCCTGCTCGGACTGCTGACAATGACAGCAGCAGGCTGCAGCCAGCCCGCAGGCGATGATACGAACAAGAACAATTCCGCTTCTGGTCAGACAATGCCTGCAACGCAGGAGACCTATGAGGAGGTCAAGACCTTCATGGGTGAATCTGCAACCTACGGTGATATGACTGTGACGGTGAGCAAGGTGGAGGATCCGGAGATTATCATGGAGAATTCCGGCAAAATGGCAATTTTCTTTGATGTGACCATTGAGAACGGCACGGAGGAAACGGTCGTTACCAACTACCTCAATAATTTTGCAGTGACTGTGGATGGTACTTATTATGAATCTTCGGACTGCTTTACCATTCCGGTCATGAAGAAGCTCTATGATACGACCGGTGAGGAGGCATTCCAGACGGAGATCGCAGCCGGTGCAACAATCAGCGGCAGCCTTGCCGCAGAAGTGCCGAAGGATTTCAAGGAGCTGCACCTGCACTATATCCCTAAGACGACCGACCGCGGTTCCCGTGTGACGGTGGAGCTGTCCGCTGAAGATGTGACAAAGGCTGAATAATTCGATGAACTGCAATATGTCCGCTGTGAAAGCGGACATATTTTTGCTTACAAATTCGGTTTTCTGTACAAAAAACATTTGCATTTTCTGTTGGGTTTACACAATCAGCAGAACTTTATCCACACACTGCCGCAGTGCTTGACAGTCGGGCGGTGATGTGCTATAATGTTAGCAAGCTAACAAAACGGGAGGTAATATGGGAAAGAAACGATGTATCGGGTTTGCGCTGAAAATGCTGTCGAACCTTATCAAGCGGGAAGCGGATCACGGAATGCAGGAGATCTGGCAGGAGGGGCTGACTGCCAGCCAGTGCCGGATCATCGGGTATCTGTACTGCAACCGCAGCCGCGATGTCTTCCAGAAGGAGCTGGAGGAGTATCTGGGCATCCGCCGTTCCACGGTCACGCAGATGCTCCAGCTCATGGAGCGCAATGGGCTGCTCATGCGTGTATCCGCCGAGCAGGATGCAAGGCAGAAACGCCTGCTGCTGACGGCGAAAGGGGAGGAGCTGCAAATGCGCGGAATGCAGTGCATTGACAGCTTTGAGCAGAGACTCTGCGAGGGCATTCCCGACGCGGAGCTGGATGCCTTTATGGAAACCATGGAGAAGCTGACTGCGAATCTCAAACGCATGTCGGAATAGGAGGAATGTACTATGATAAAACGATTGCTGCGCTGTGTGCGGCAGTACAAGCGCGATGCTATTCTTGCGCCGGTCATCATCAGCGGCGAGGTGCTGCTGGAGGTGCTCATGCCATGGATCATGGCAAAGATCATTGACAACGGCATTGATGCGGGGGATCTGGACTACATTGTGAAGATGGGACTTGTCCTGATCATCTGCTGTGTGGCATCGCTTGCCTGCGGTGCGCTTGCGGGAAAATTTGCCGCGTCCGCATCCGCCGGACTTGCACGCAATATCCGCAAGGATATGTATTATAATGTGCAGAATTTTTCGTTCCGCAACATCGACAAATTTTCCAGCGCGAGCATCGTCACGCGTCTGACGACCGATGTCACCCGTATTCAGGACGCATTCCAGATGATCATCCGCACGGCGGTCAGAAGCCCGTTCATGCTCATCAGCTCCGTGGTCATGGCGTTCACCATCAACTGGAAGCTGGCGTTTGTATTTCTGGCAGCCATCCCGATCCTTGCGATCGGTCTGTATGTGATCATCTCACATGCACATCCCGTGTTCACGCGCGTGTTCAAGACCTATGACAAGCTCAACCGCGTGGTGCAGGAAAATCTGTACGGCATCCGCGTGGTGAAGTCCTTTGTCCGTGAAGATCATGAGACAAAGAAATTCAAGGAAGTTTCCGACTCCATTTATAAGGATTTTGTCTTTGCAGAGCGTCTGCTGGCGTTTAACGGCCCACTGATGCAGTTCTGCGCCTACGGCTGCATGATCCTCATCTCGTGGTTCGGTGCGCGTCTGATCGTCCTCGGCGGCGAAACGGCAATGACCACGGGCGAGCTGACGAGCATGTTTACTTATGTCATGCAGATCCTCATGAGCCTGATGATGCTCTCGATGATCCTTGTCATGATCACCATGTCCAGGGCATCTGCGGAGCGTATTGTGGAGATCCTTGATGAAACACCCAGTATCCACAATCCGGAAAGCCCTCTGACAGAGGTCACAAGCGGTGAGATCGAGTTCCGGAACGTGGAATTCAGCTATTCCGACAAATCCGGAAAGCCTTGTCTTGCCGACATCAACCTGCATATCCGTTCCGGTCAGACCATTGGCATCATCGGCGGCACGGGCAGTGCCAAGTCCACACTCGTGCAGATGATTCCGCGCCTGTACGATGTTACAAAGGGCGAGGTGCTCGTTGCCGGATGGAATGTCCGTGACTATGACCTTGAGGTACTCCGCGACAGCGTAGCAATGGTGCTCCAGAAAAACGTCCTGTTCTCCGGCAGCATCAAGGAGAATCTGCGCTGGGGCAAGGCGGATGCGACTGACGAGGAGATGATCCATGCCTGCAAGCTTGCACAGGCGCACGGCTTTATCACCGAATTCCCCGACGGATATGACACCCACATTGAACAGGGCGGACGCAATGTGTCCGGCGGTCAGAAGCAGCGTTTGTGTATTGCAAGGGCACTGCTGAAGAAGCCGAAGATCCTGATCCTCGATGATTCGACCAGTGCGGTCGATACCAAGACCGATGCCCTGATCCGCAGGGCGTTCCGCGAGGAGATCCCGGACACCACAAAGATCATCATTGCACAGCGCATTTCCTCCGTGGAGGATGCTGACCAGATCATCGTTATGGATGACGGCAGGATCAATGCCATCGGCACGCACGAGGAGCTTCTGCGCACCAATGCGATCTACAAGGAAGTCTATACATCACAGATGAAGGGAGGGGATGACGATGGCAGCAACGCATAACAGACCGCCCAAGGGCGCGATGATGAAGGGCGCGGGTGCGCGTGACGGCAAAAAGACCATGAAGCGGCTGATGTCCTACCTGATGGAATACAAGTTCTCCCTGCTGGCGATGTTTGTGTTCATCATCTTCAGTTCCCTTGCCGGCGTTGTCGGGAACATGTTCCTCCAGACGCTCATTGATGATTACATCACCCCCCTCATGACGGAGGAAAACCCCGTGTTTACAGGTCTGCTCCGTGCACTCGGCATCATGGCACTGGTGTACCTGCTGGGCATTTTCTCCACATGGTTCTGCAATTTCACGATGGTAAAGGTATCGCAGGGCATCCAGAAGAAGATCCGTGACGAGATGTTTGAACACATGCAGACACTTCCGGTGCAGTATTTCGACACCCACACCCACGGCGAGATCATGAGCCATTACACCAACGACACCGACACGCTCCGCCAGATGATCTCCCAGAGTATCCCGCAGATGTTCTCCAGTGCCATTACGATCGTGGCAGTCTTTTCTGCCATGTGCGTGACGAGTCTGTGGATGACGGGCTTTGTCATCCTCACCATCATCGGCATGATGGCAGTGACGGCATTCATCGGCGGCAGAAGCGGCAAATACTTTGTAGAACAGCAGAAATCCATCGGCAAGATCAACGGCTACATCGAGGAGATGGTCGAGGGACAGAAGGTCGTGCAGGTCTTCTGCCACGAGGAAGCGGCAAAGGCGGATTTCGATAAGCTCAATGATGAGCTTTGTCACAATGCAACACAGGCGCACACCTTTGCCAACATTCTCATGCCCATCATGGGCAATATGGGACACCTGCAATTTGCACTGCTTGCCATGTTCGGCGGCTTCCTTGCCATCAGCGGTATTTCGCCAAGCCTGACACTCGGCGGCATCGTGTCCTTCCTGCAATTGAGCAAGAGCTTCAATATGCCCGTCACCCAGATTTCCCAGCAGATCAATGCCATTGTCATGGCACTTGCCGGTGCGGAGCGCATTTTCGACCTGCTCGATGCCCAGCCCGAAGCGGATGACGGCTATGTGACGCTGGTCAATGCCGAGTACAACGCCAACGGCGAGCTGACGGAATCGCAGAAGCGCACAGGACTCTGGGCTTGGAAGCATCCGCACGGTGACGGCACTGTGACTTATACGCAGCTGCGCGGTGATGTGCGCATGAATGAGGTGGATTTCGGCTATGTGCCGGAGAAGATCGTCCTGCATGACATCAGTCTCTATGCAGAACCCGGTCAGAAGGTCGCATTTGTCGGCGCGACCGGCGCGGGCAAGACGACCATCACGAACCTTATCAACCGTTTCTATGACATTGCGGACGGCAAGATCCGCTATGATGATATCAACATCAACAAGATCAAGAAGAGCGACCTGCGCCACAGTCTCGGCGTGGTATTGCAGGATGTCAACCTGTTCACGGGCACGGTCATGGAGAATATCCGCTACGGCAGACTGGACGCGACGGATGAAGAATGCATCGCGGCGGCAAAGCTTGCCAATGCGCACGGCTTTATCGAGATGCTCCCCGACGGCTATAACACCGTGCTGGAGGGTGACGGTTCGGGACTTTCACAGGGACAGCGGCAGCTCATTTCCATTGCGAGAGCCGCAGTTGCCGATCCGCCCGTCATGATCCTTGACGAAGCGACCTCAAGCATCGACACGCGAACCGAGGCACTTGTGCAGAGGGGCATGGACGGACTGATGAAGGGCAGAACGGTGTTCGTCATCGCCCACCGCCTGTCCACGGTCAAGAATTCCGATGTCATCATGGTGCTCGACCACGGTCATATCATCGAAAAGGGCACGCACGATCAGCTCATCGCACAGAAGGGGAATTACTACCGGCTGTATACGGGAGCGTTCGAACTGGAATAAACGAAGATCCCCCTGCGTTTTGCAGGGGGATTTGACTAATCCGCCAAACTTCAATAGACAATTGGAGTTTGGCGGGCGGCTGACTACGTTATCCGCCGATTTGAACGCAAAGCGTAATGATATTGCCATTTCACCCGGAGAATACCGATACTCTTCGGCAAGCATATAAGAAAAACCGCTGTATTCCGAAAAATACAGCGGTTTTACTTGTTGTTGTGAGGCAGACTTATTCAGCCTGAGGAGCCTCTACAGGGCAAGCAGCTGCACATGCGCCGCAATCCAGACAAGCGTCTGCGTCGATTACATACTTGTCATCACCAGCAGAGATTGCGCTAACCGGGCACTCAGCCTCACATGCGCCGCAGCTGATGCAAGCATCAGTAATTGTATATGCCATAACCTTTCACACCTCCGGATATGTAATTGAGAATAGCGAAGTATTCTGCTATTACTATTCTATCATATTTTCAGAAAAAATCAAGTCTTTTCTGCAAAAAATTATTGCCGTTTCTGAGAAATCCCAGCAGAAAAGCATAACATTGCCTGAATTATGCCGAAAATTAGGTTTTTTATGCGGATGTTTTTTTTACAGCGTGTGTGCCATCTTCCGGCGGAATCGCGATTTTATCAGAATTGCACATATCGAAGAACCAAAAACCGTGTTTTTTGTGTAAACTATTCGAAAAACGCTTGACAGGAGTGTGCGAAAACTGTTATAATAAAAATGTATGAGCAGCCGCCGAGCGCGGCAGATACGCTGAACCGGCACAGCCGGTATCCCGCTGCTGCACCCTGCGGCAGAAAGAAAGGCGGAGATCATTTGAAAAGCAAAAAACTGTCCGCGCGGCTTATCAGCCTGCTGTCGGCGGCATTGCTTGTGCCGCAGTCAGGCTTTGCAGCTTTGCCCGTCCGTGCAGAGACTTCCGACAGCGCGGCGGCAGAGGTACAGACCGCAGAGCCGCTCTATGTGGAGCAGGTGACATACAGTGAATACTATGATGCCCATGCAGGCATGAACCGTCCCGGTCGGGAGATCATGGTGCGGGGCAGTGCCTATCAGGAGCTGGAATATCAAGCGGCAGAGGACGTTTCGGTCGGAAGCTGCGGCGCAGCATACGATACAGAGAACAAGGAGAACGTTCTCATCTGGAATGCCGCCGACGGTACGGTCAGCTATGAGATCAGCGTGCCGGAAACCGGCATCTACTGCATGGAGCTGTCCTACCTCCCGATTCCGTCCAATATGGCGAATATTGAATTCAGCATCCTCATAGACGGAGAAAGCCCCTACGATACCGCTTCGCGTGCGACACTGAACAAGGTGTATGTCAATGACGGGGAGATCCGGTATGATTCCAAGGGCAATCAGGTGCGTCCCTCCCAGAAGCAGATCGGAAAGTGGTGCACCACACCCCTGATGGATGTGGATGGACTGTTCAACGATCCGCTGATCTTCTATCTGGAGGAGGGCAGGCATGAGATCACGTTGGATATCATCAAGGGCTATTTTGCGCTGGAATATCTGAAATTCTACAACCCTGAAAAGCTCCCGTCCTATGAGGAATATCAGAAAAGCGTCAGCAGCACCGTGCGCAGAGAGGATACCCCTTCCGCGCTCATCCGCATTGAGGGTGAGAACGCGCTTTACAAGAGCGATTCCACGCTCTATCCTACGACCGACAATGCAAGCTATCTTGCATCCCCTGCGAATCCCGCCAAGACCGTGTACAACACCATCGGTGCAGGCAACTGGACAAAGGCAATGCAGACCATTACATGGGAGATCCCCGCAGAGGAGCTGACTTCTGACGGCTGGTACAAGATCGGCATCAAGGCACGCCAGTCCGCTATGCGCGGCTTCTATTCCAACCGCAGGATGTATGTGGATGGTGAGGTGCTCTGTGAGGAGCTGAACCAGATCAAGTGCAGCTATGATACCGAGTGGCAGATGATCACGCCGCAGGATGCACAGGGTGATGCTGTGTATGTGTATCTGGAGGGCGGCAAGGATCATACCCTTTCCCTTGAGGTCATGCCCGGTGAGATCGGGGAATCCATGCGTGTGCTCGATGCCGCGGTCATGGACATCAACACCTACTACCGCAAGATCCTGATGGTCACAGGTCCTTCCCCCGATAAGTATACGGATTATTATGTACATGAAAAAATTCCGGAGCTGCTCGATGAATTCCAGAGGCTTTCCGATGATCTGAAGGAGATCAAGCAGGAGATCGAAACGCTCGCGGAATCCGAAGGCTCGGAAGCAGCCGCACTGGAGCGTATGTATCTGGTGCTGGATGACTGCATTGACGAGCCGCTGAAGATCCCGGTCTACCAGTCGCGCATCAAGGACAATATCACCGCGCTGTCTGCGTGGATGCACGATTACCGCGGTCAGCCGCTGGAGGTGGATTATCTTGAAGTTGCGTCCGCCGACCGTGAATTCAGCTCCGTCAAGGAGAATGTTTTCAAGTCACTGGGCTTCGGCTGGCAGCGATTCTACAGCTCGTTCTTCGAGGATTACACCAACCTCACCGATGATGCCGGCGAGGATGCCATCAATGTCTGGGTGAGCCTCGGCAGAGATCAGGCACTCGTGGTAAAATCCCTCGTGGATTCAGAGTTTGCCCCGAATCATGATGCCAATATTGCGGTCAATCTCGTGGTTGGCGGCGTTGTGGAAGCAACGCTTGCCGGAAAAGGGCCGGATGTGGCACTGTTCCTCGGCGGCGAATTCCCCGTGAACCTTGCCGCAAGAAATCTGCTGGTGGATATGAAAGCAGAATTCGACGATTACGAGGAGGTCGCACAGCGGTTCCATCCGTATGCCGTCACTCCCTACAGCTACGAGGACGGTGTCTACGGCTTGCCGCTGACGCAGAGCTGGGCAATGATGTTCTACCGCAAGGACATCCTCGCAGAGCTTGGATTTGCAGGACCGCCGGAAACATGGGATGCTGTCATCGACATGCTCCCTGCACTTCAGAGAAATTATATGTATGTCGGTCTGGTGCTCCCTGTGGTGTCCGGTACGAACGCGACCATTTCGGCAGCGACCGAGTCCGGTCACACCTTTGCCGCGCTCATGCTGCAAAAGGACATGAACTACTACGATCCCCAGCAGACGAAAACCAATTTCGACAGCATCGAAGCGGTACAGGCGTTCGAGCAGTGGACGGATCTCTATACCAAGTACGGCTTTGAGCAGAGCTATGACGGCTTCAGCCGTTTCCGCACGGGTGAGTATCCGATCGTCATTTCGGACTATTCGTTCTTCAACCAGCTTACCGTGGCATCTCCGGAGATCAAGGGACTGTGGGATTTCACCCAGATCCCCGGCACGATGCGGGAGGACGGCAGCATTTCCCATGCTGTGAACTCCACCTCCTCCGGCGCGATCATTTTTGAGCAGTGCGAGGACAAGGAGGGCGCGTGGGAGTTCCTCAAATGGTTCACCTCCGCAGAGGTACAGCTCGAATACGGCACGCAGATCGAAGGACTGCTCGGTCAGCTCGGCAGATATACCCCTGCCAATACCGAAACGCTCCGCCAGCTTTCGTGGTCGAAGAAGGAGCAGGAAACGCTTCTGAAGGCGCACAGTGAGCTGAAGGAAATTCCGATCATTCCGGCATCCTATGCCGTGACGCGAAATATCATGAATGCATTCCGTGAAACGGTCAACGAACACGAGAATCCCCGTGATACGCTGCTCTGGTACAACCGCGACATCAACACGGAAATCACCAGAAAGCGCGAGAATCTTGGACTTAACTAAGACTATGTTCTGAATTTTGAATAGAAAAGCGGGACTCGGGGGTGCAACCCCCGCATGTTCCTCCCCCGCTTTGCGGGGGAGGTGCCGCCGAACGGCGGCGGGGGGGGCAACTCTTGGCTTCTATTCAAGTGAAAGAGTATCATCAAGTT
>CALGTT010000214.1 GCA_937901485.1 uncultured Ruminococcus sp. | reverse complement strand
CCTGAATGGGCACTTCAAAGAGCTGGCGGGGGATGTTGTCCTTCAGCTTTTCGGCGATCTTTCTCGCTCTGCTGTATGCCTTGTCCGTGTGGACGATGAACGAAAGCGCATCGACAATATCACCGTTGAGCAGAATGTCGAGCTTGACGAGCTTCGACGGTGCATAGCCCATCAGCTCATAGTCAAAGGACGCATAGCCCCTTGTTCTGGATTTGAGCGCATCGAAGAAATCGTAAACGATCTCATTCAGCGGCAGCTCATATTTGAGCGTCACGCGCGTGTCATCGAGGTACTGCATGTCCTTGAACGTGCCGCGTCTGTCCTGACACAGATCCATGATGTTGCCGACAAATTCGGACGGAACGAGAATATCCGCCTTGACCATTGGTTCTTCCGCGCTTGCAAGCACGGAGGGATCGGGATAGTTGGTCGGATTGTCGATATACTGCACCGTGCCATCCGTCAGTGTGACCTTGTAGATAACGGAGGGGGCGGTCGTGATCAGATCGAGGTTGTATTCACGCTCCAGACGTTCCTGGATGATCTCCATATGCAGAAGTCCTAAGAATCCGCAGCGGAAGCCGAAGCCGAGGGCAATGGAGGTTTCCGGTTCGAAGGTCAGCGCAGCATCGTTGAGCTGAAGCTTTTCGAGCGCATCACGCAGATCGCCGTACTTTGCGCCGTCCGCCGGATAGATACCGGAGAATACCATCGGGTTGACCTTGCGGTAGCCGGGGAGAGCCTCTGCACAGGGATTACCTGCAAGTGTGACGGTATCGCCCACCTGCGTATCACCAATGCTCTTGATGGAAGCGGCAATATAGCCAACCTCTCCGGCGGTCAGCGTGCCGGTGTTGATGAGATTTGAAGGGGACATATAGCCGGTTTCGGTCACAACAAACTGTGCACCGGTTGCCATCAGCTGAATGGTATCGCCGACCTTGACGCAGCCGTCCTTGACACGGACGTAGATGATAACACCCTTGTAGGGATCGTAGTAGCTGTCGAAGATCAGGGCTTTCAGGGGTGCGTCCGGATCGCCCTGCGGTGCGGGCATATCGGTGACGATCTTTTCGAGAACGGCTTCGATATTTGTGCCCATTTTCGCGGAAATTCTGGGGGCATCCATTGCAGGAATGCCGATGACATTTTCTACCTCATCGCAGACACGTTCGGGATCTGCGGAGGGCAGGTCAATCTTGTTCACGACGGGCACTACTTCGAGGTCGTGTTCAATGGCAAGGTAGGTATTCGCGAGCGTCTGCGCTTCGATGCCCTGTGAGGCATCCACGACCAGAATCGCACCCTCACAAGCCGCAAGGGAACGGGACACTTCATAGTTAAAGTCCACATGTCCGGGAGTGTCGATGAGATTGAAGGTATACAGCTCCCCGTCCTGTGCGCGGTAATTCAGACGCACTGCACGCGCCTTGATGGTGATGCCGCGCTCACGCTCCAAGTCCATATTATCAAGGATCTGCTGCTCCATATCGCGCTGTGCGACCGTTTCGGTTTTTTCCAGAATACGGTCGGCAAGGGTGGATTTGCCGTGGTCGATATGGGCGATAATGCAGAAATTACGAATCTTCTGAGAATCCAAAATGCATTCCTCCGTTTTACTGTTTGTAACAAGTTGCTTACCTTATATTATAGCATATTTCGGGGAAGTTGTAAAGTAGGAAAAAAGAATTTTCTCCCTGCTTGTCCGGCAGGGAGAGAACTGTTATCTTCTGATGATCTCATGCTCCGGTACTGCACAGTTTTGAAATGCATCCAATCCAAGCTCCGGCATTTCGCCTGTTATGATGACTTCACGCAGATTCCCACAATCAGCAAATGCACCGGATTCCACTTTTTTCACATTGGGCGGAAGAATGATTCGTTCCAGCTCCACACATTCGCAAAATGCCATTTCTCCAATCGTAACAAGACTGTTAGGAAACTGCACCTCACGCAAGGAACAGCACTGCCAGAAGGCTCTCTTTTCAATGACGGTAACACCTTCCGGAATCTGTATTGTTGCTATCCCCGCATGTTCAAACATGTATTCCGGAATTTTCACCGCTGTTTCAGGGAACACCACAGTTCTGAGCTGCGTAGCACTGCCGAACATCGTGGTACAGCTGGAAATGTCCAGAGATTTTGGGAAAACTACTTCCTCCAGAGCTGAAAAATCGAACACGCTGTCCCCTATTTTCTGCACAGTTTCAGGAATTTCTATTCTGAGAATATAAAGATTTGAGCTGAATGTATCGCTTTCAATTTCACGAACAGTTTCCGGAATCTTCGGTTCTTCAGCTGGATAATGAGACAAACCGCCCAGAACCGTCACGGGTTTCTCATTAATATAACTCGGAATTTCCGCATAGGGAGCATTTCTCTCAAATCCGACAATATGGATCTCATCGTTCACATCTTCGTAAAGAAACCCTTCCCTGGTGGATTCATAGCGTTTGGTAAACCGCTGGAATATCTCTTTCAGTCCCATGGGACACCTCCGTTTTGGGTAATTACCGCATCTGCAGCGGTCTCTGGAAATGCACCGGCAGACCGTTTCTCTTGCAGATATTCACCTCGCCCTGAATCAGGGGGAGGAAGTATTTTACTGCGGAATCCGTCACCTGATTCTGCTCCGGAACGATCCATTTCTGGGGGAATTTCTTCTCCAGATTCGCCACATTCTTCGCGTCCGTCATCTCGATCGTCACCGCATACGGCATGTTGCTCACGCGGCGGAAATACATCATCTTGCCCGTTTCGCCGTCAAGTGCCGCACGCAGGGCATGTCTGCCGATGCGCTCCGCTTCGTCGATGTCCGTCTTGGAGCTGATGTGGGAGGAGCATCTCTGCATGACGTTCAGCTCGATGGAACGCACCTTGCAGCCGATCTCCTTTGTTACCAAACGCTCCAAAAACTTGCCGATGCCGGAGAGGTACTTGTGCCCGAAATTGTCCGTTGCACCCGACTGGAAGTCCTCCAGTCCCTCCGTACCGTCCGCAAGCGTCACGCCCTCGGATACCGCCACGACCACTGCCTTGTGCTTCGCCATTTCCTTGCGCACATCCTCAATGAACTGCGTGCCGGAGAATTCACATTCGGGCAGATAGATCAGATGGGGGGCTTCCTCGCCGTTTGCGCGAAGCAGACATGAAGATGCGGCAAGCCATCCGCTGTGTCTGCCCATGATCTCAACGATCGTCACGGACGGGATGCTGTAAACGGAGCTGTCGCGGATGATCTCCTGCACGGTGGTCGCCACATATTTTGCGGCAGAGCCGAAGCCGGGGGTATGATCGGTCACGGGCAGGTCATTGTCGATGGTCTTGGGAACACCGATGATGCGGATATCGGAGCCGACCTGCGTTAAATAATCGGAGAGCTTGACCACAGTATCCATCGAGTCGTTGCCGCCGATGTAGATGAAGATCTTGATGCGGTGGTGCTCAAAGCAGGCAAGGATCTTCTCGTAGACCTCCGGCTTTTCCTCGAAACTCGGCAGCTTGTAGCGGCATGAGCCGAGCATGGTGGACGGAGTCTGACGCAGCAGCTCCATGTCCTCGGTGGTGCGGATGACGGATTTGAGGTTGAGCAGATCATCGTTGATGATGCCCTCAATGCCGTTGATCGAGCCGAAGATCGCGTCGATCTTTTCGGTCAGGATGCCCTGTTTGAAAACGCCGGCCAGACTTGCATTGATGGCGCAGGTCGGGCCGCCGGACTGTGCAATTGCGATATTCATAGTGTTTCCTCCCATGGATCGTGTTTCCGGATGCATTCGCATATTGCGAAATGCCTTTCATATTTTCATTATAACAAATATTCCCGACGATTGCAAGCGGTTTGCCCATGCTTTGGGGGAATGATGGATTTGCATAATTCTGTCTGACGAAAATTGTCGGATTTTACAAAGATTCGGTTTACTTTTCGGCGTTGATGTGCTATAATGGGATACAGAAGTCACTATTTGCAGAACCCTGAAAATTTTTGAAAAAACTTTTCGATTTTTTCCAATCTTTTCTCGTCTGCGTTGTTATATAAGTAGAATCCACCTGCAAGGAGGAAAAAATGGAGAGAGTAATTGAAAGCTATCTCCGTTATCTCAATGGTGACCAGAGCGGACTGCGCGATATTGTGGAGCAATATTGGAACAGTATGCTGCTCTTTACCAATGGTTATATTCATAACCTGACTGATGCTGAGGACATTGCACAGGAAGCCCTGATCAAGCTTTCGATCAAACGTCCGAAATTTGAACATGACAGCCAGCTCAAAGCGTATCTGTTCAAAATCTGCCGCAACCTTTCCCTGAACTACCTCAAACGTCAGGGGCGCACGCAGAACATCGAACCTGAGATGATGGAGAGTATCGAAGATGAGATGCAGGAGGTCGAAGAGCAGATGGAGCTTGACGAAAACAAGCGGATGCTCCACCACGCCATGCATCAGCTCAAACAGGAATACCGCGAGGTGCTGTATCTGCGGTATTTTGAGTCCCTGTCCGCTAAGGAGGCAGCCAAGATCATGAAATGCAGCGAAAAGAAGCTCACTGCGCTTGCCTATCAGGCGCGGCAGCAGCTGAAGAAAATTCTGGAAAAGGAGGGATTTTGCAGTGAGAACCTATGATGAGATCGTGGCGAATGTCGTGGAAGCCACTGCGGTACATAAACGCCGCGTCAGAAAGATCCAGCGCATTGCATCCGCTTCCGTAATGTGCGCCGTCTGCGTGCTCGGACTTTCCGTCTATCTGAATCTTGAACCGCAGCAGGTTCTTCCCGAACCGGAGGAAACGCAGACCGTCACTACCACCACGAACATGCCCGCAGTTTCGGAATCCCTCGAAAGCAGCGCAGAACGGACGGAGGTCATCACGGACGCGCCGGAATCCTCCGCACCCGAAACTGAATCCGATCAGAACGCATCCGTCCAGACAAGCGCACCCTCGGTATCCGTACAGGATCCGACTGAACCGACCGGCACATCTCGGAACAGCGAGCCTGCGCAATCCTCGGAATCTGCACAGAGCAGTTCGTCCGCTGTGACCGATCCGACAGAACCGACAGCATCCACAGAAAAGCCGACGGCATCGACAGAGCAGCCGACAGCAGCGACAGAGCAGCCGACGGCATCCACAGACAGACCGACAGAACCGACAGCATCGACGGCATCCACGGAAAAACCGATGACATCCACAATTAAAACAACAACATTCACAGAACAGCCGATAGCATCCTCGACAAAAGATACTGTGCCGAAGGAAACGACCTCCCCCACATATCCAGAAAATACGCAGACAACACCCACACTGCCGGATATCCACCATACACTCCCCCCGACACCATCATCCCCTCCTGAGGAAAGCACTCTGCCGACCGTTCCGACAAGCCCCGCCACCGGCACAACGGATAGCGCGGAAAGCCTTTCGCCGCCGGCAATGCCGGAGACAACCGCCGCACATACAACTTCACCGCAGCCTTCTGCCCCCCCCGTTGAGACAACGGTCACACATGGAACGACTGCGGCCGACTCGACCACTACAACCACCACGACCATCACCACTGCTTCGGAGACAGAGACCTCCCGGCTCACAGTGACCGTACAGCTCTCAGAATATACCGCATTCAGCAGAAGCGAATGGCTTGCCTGGGTAAAGCATGAGGAGCTTTTGCCACGCTGACTCCATTGCCCCGCAGCTGCGGGGCAAATCTTTTGCAAAAAGTACGCAAACCCCTTGACATTATGGCGTTCATGTGCTATAATGAGATAAATTCATACAGGAGGATCATATGACAAACGGCAGCTCGGACGATCACGCCGTCCCTTATCAAAGTATTTTGTTATATCAGATGTATGCAGGGCGTAGTCTGCCATTTCAGGCGGGCTATACCCTTTTCATGTTGCCTGCCTGTCTGCTGCCGGAACGGAGGATGAAGATGTAGTGCATGTGCATTGGGTTGGTTTGAAAGTTTTGTAATTATGGAAAGGATTTTGGATCATGGATAACGCATCCTCTATTGTCATCATTGTCATCTGCATCATATTGTCGATGTATTTCTCGGCAACGGAAACGGCATTTTCCTGCCTCAACCGAATCCGCATCAAAAACAAGGCAGAAAACGGCAACAAACGTGCAGCATTGGTACTGCGGCTGCTGGACAAATACGATGAAATGCTCTCGACCATTCTGGTCGGAAACAACATCGTGAACATTCTCTGTTCATCCGTTGCAACACTGCTGTTTGTAAATCTTCTGAAAGATCCCGATCTCGGCGCGACCGTTTCTACGGTGGTCATCACCGTTCTGCTGCTGATCTTCGGTGAGATTTCTCCGAAAACCATTGCAAAAGAACGTCCGGAAGGACTGGCGATGTTCTCCGCACCGATCCTGCGTTTCCTGATGATCGTACTGACACCGGTGACATTCATTTTCAAGCTCTGGCAGAAGCTTCTGTCCGTGCTCATCAAATCCCCTGCAGATCAGGGCATTACCGAAGAAGAACTGCTCACGATCGTGGATGAAGCAGAACAGGACGGCAACCTCGACAAGGATGAGAGCGAGCTGATCCGCAGCGCGATCGAATTCAACGAGCTGGAGGTACGCGATATCTTCACCCCCAGAATCGACATTTCCGCAATTCCGGCGGACATCACCAAGGAAAAGGCGGCAGAAGTCTTCTCCGAAACGGGCTATTCCAGACTGCCGGTGTATGAGGGAACACTGGACAATATCACAGGTATCCTCTATCTGAAGGACTTTTATAATAACGCCTACAACCGTAAGACGGACATTCACGAGATCATCAAGCCCGTCATTTATGTGCCGAGAAGCAAGAAGATCAGCGACCTGCGCAAGGAACTGCAGGAGCAGCAGCTTCATATTGCTGTAGTAACGGATGAATTCGGCGGTACGGTCGGCATCGTGACACTGGAGGATATTCTGGAGGAGCTGGTCGGTGAGATCTGGGATGAGCACGACGAGATCATCCGCGAGATCAGCGAGGTGGATGAAAACAAGTACATCGTATCGGGCAAGGCGAACATTGAAAAGGTGTTTGAAACGCTGGATATGGACGGCGATTTCGAGGCGATCACGGTCGGCGGCTGGGTAATGGAAACACTTGAACGCATTCCGAGCACGGGCGAAGGCTTTACATATCAGAACCTGCAGGTGCAGGTGCTCAAAATGATGGGCAGACGCATTGAGCAGGTAGAGATCGTCCGGATGCCGGAGAAAACAAAAGAAAAGCGCGATAAATCCGAAGAATAACACGGATTTTGCGCCATATGGCAAACTGAAAGCTCCCCGAACGGATCGGGGAGCTTCTTTCATTTTTCTTACTTCTTCAGGATATCGAGCCAAGTGACCTCTGCGCCCGTGCCCTGAGCGGCGGCGTAGCAGAGGACTGCAGCGGCATCGGATGCGTCCACATTGCCGTCGGCGTTGACATCGTTTGCGGAGGTTGCCTTGATGCCTGCGCCCG
>CALGTT010000213.1 GCA_937901485.1 uncultured Ruminococcus sp. | reverse complement strand
AATGGGGGACTCCGTCCCCCATACCCCCTGCCAAAGGGATGTCATCCCTTTGGAATCCCAAGGCGATTTGCCATTGCACCCCTGCGGGGTACAAAGGCAAATCCTTAGAATCGAAAGAACCGCATTCTTTGGGCAGGGAATAGAGGAGAACAGCATTCTCCATTCATTATCAGCACCCCCACAAAATCCACATGGCAGTTGCTGCTGCCGCTTGCGAAGCAAAAGGCAGCGATTGTCAGCGGCGACTCGCCGCCCCTTTGGCAGGGGGTTCGGGGGACGGAGTCCCCTGATTACATACACTTTGAAAAGGAGTTACTACTATGGATACAAAAGGCATTGTGATCTGCGGTGTCGGCGGACAGGGTTCTCTGCTTGCCAGCAAGCTGCTGGGCAGAGTGCTCATGAACGAGGGCTATGACATCAAGGTATCGGAAGTGCACGGCATGAGCCAGAGAGGCGGCTCTGTTATCACCTATGTACGCTACGGCGAAAAGGTCTATTCTCCGGTCATTCAGACGGGTGAAGCAGACTATGTGATCTCTTTTGAGCGCATTGAGGCAGCAAGATACGCATCCCTCCTGAAGCAGGACGGCGTGCTCATCACCAACACCCAGCGCATTGACCCGATGCCCGTGATCATCGGCGCAGCAGAATATCCTGCCGAGATCCTCGACGAACTGCGTGCAAAGAATGTCAAGCTCGAAGCATTCGATGCCCTCGCACTCGCAGAACAGGCAGGCTCTGCAAGAGCTGTCAACATCGTGCTCATGGGACAGCTTGCAAAGCATTTCCATATTGATTATGACAAGTGGATCACAGCACTCGAACAGGTTGTAAAGCCCCAGTTCCATGAGCTGAATAAAAAAGCTTTTGCGCTGGGATATGAGTTTACTGCTTGATTCGTGGGGGACGCTGTCCCCCACACCCCCTGCCAAAGGGATGTGATCCCTTTGGAATCCCAGAGCGTTTTCCCATTGCCCCTGCGGGACAAAGGGAAAACGTTAGGATTGCAAGGATCTCATTCTTGACAGAGATATGGAGAAACAGCCGTTCCACGAATTATGCAAATCACTCAGGTGCCAACGTAAAATGCTTAGTATATAGACAAAAAATTATATTAAAGGAGGAGTTTATCATGACAACACAGCAGCTTTCTATTTTTATGGAGAACAAGCCGGGACAGCTTGTAAAGGTGACAGAAACACTGGCAGAGGGCGGCATTGACATTCGTGCAATGTCTCTGGCGGACACACAGGATTTCGGCATTGTCCGCATGATCGTTTCTGACTGCAAGAAGGCACAGGAGATGCTTTCTGCAAAGGGACTGATGTCGAGCATCACCAAGGTTATGTGCGCCGCAATTCCGGATCAGCCGGGCGGTCTGGGTGTGATCACCAAGGTTCTGGGCGAAGCAAAGATCAACATCGACTACCTCTATGCCTGCATCACCATCATCGGCAAGTGCGCATACATCGTTCTGCATGTGGATGATGAAGTGCGTGCGGCGCAGGTGCTTGCAGATGCCGGCATCAGCCTTGCAACGGATGAAGAACTGGCAAAGCTCGCTTGAAGCTGACCGTTTTTTCACGCTATGCCGTCGAATTTACGCTATGCAGCTTCTTCGGCTGGCTGTATGAGGTACTGCTTGACCTGATACTGTACCACAATTACACGGACAGGGGCATCCTGCACCTGCCGGTCTGCCCGATCTACGGATTTGCAGGGCTTGCGCTTTTGCTGCTCCTGCGCAGACACCGCGGCTGGCTGACGGTGTTTGCCGTCAGCGTGCTGCTCCCGACCGTACTGGAGCTTGTGACATTCGCGCCCCTGCAAAAGCTTACCGGCTGTATTCTCTGGGATTACAGCGCGTGGTGGTGCAATTACAAGGGCATTGTCTCCGTGCCGAGCAGTCTGCTGTTCGGCGTGATGGGACTGCTTCTGGTCAAGTGCCTGCATCCGCTGATGGAGCTTTTGCAGAAGCGGATGCCGCAGACATGGCTCTGTGCGGCAGGTTCGATCTGTACCGTGCTGCTCCTGACGGATGCCTCAGTGACATTTTTCTATGAATGACAGCAAAAGGACGATGCTTTTCAGGCATCGTCCTTCCTTCTGTGGAAAATCAGCGCACTTTCCCTCTTTCTTCAAAATCCCCCTTGTATTTCCCCGCAAACTGTGCTATAATAAGGTGTATATACCAAAATGCAGGAGCGTGAACTATGGTACATTTCGGAAATGAATGGGACACCCTGCTCAGCGATGAGCTGGAAAAGCCCTATTATCAGGAGCTTCGCCGTTTTCTGGCACAGGAATACCGCACGGCGACCGTCTACCCGAATCAATACGACATCTTCAATGCACTCAAATACACCACCTACAGCAGTGTGCGCGTGGTCATTCTCGGACAGGATCCCTACCATGCCCCCAATCAGGCGCACGGACTGAGCTTTTCCGTCCGCAAAGGAGTCCAGCCGCCGCCGTCCCTTGTCAATATCTACAAGGAGATCCGCGATGATCTGGGCATTGACAACCTCGGAAAGCACGGCGAACTGACCGATTGGGCAAAACAGGGCGTGCTCCTGCTCAATACCGTTCTCACCGTCCGTGACGGCGAAGCCGCAAGTCACCGCGGCAAGGGCTGGGAGCAGTTCACCGACCGCATCATCCGCCTGCTCAATCTGCGGGAGGATCCCATCGTATTCCTGCTCTGGGGCGCACATGCTGCCAAAAAGCAGGAGCTGATCACCAACCCCTGCCACCTCATTCTGCAATCCGCCCACCCAAGTCCGCTTTCCGCGTCAAGGGGATTTTTCGGATGCAGACATTTTTCACAGACAAATGCATTTCTGAAAAGCCACGGCTTTGCGGAAATCGACTGGACGATCCAATAGTACATAGTAAGGATGTGTTTTTATGGAAAAGAAGCCAATTTTCTCGTTTGAGATCTTTCCGCCCAAGCCCACCTCCCCCGTGGAGAGCATCGAAAAGGCGTTCGCGGAGCTGGCGGCACTGCACCCCGATTTCATCAGTGTGACCTACGGTGCAGGCGGCGGTCTGAACGGCGGCGCACTCACCTGTCAGCTTTGCGCAAAGCTCCTGCATGAGTACCATGTCAAGCCCGTGGCGCATCTGCCCTGCATCTCCTACACAAAGGACGAGATTTCCGCAGTTCTGCGTGATTTCAAGGAAAACGGCATCACCGATATCCTTGCACTGCGCGGCGACAAAAGCCCCGACCGTCCGGAAAAGAACGATTTCCGGTATGCTTCCGATTTGATTGCATTCATCCGCCGCGAAGGCGATTTCAATATTTCTGCTGCCTGCTATCCGGAAGTGCATCCGGAGGCGCGTACAGCAGCCGATGACCTGCGCCACCTCAAGGAAAAGGTGGACAAGGGCGCGTCCCATCT
>CALGTT010000212.1 GCA_937901485.1 uncultured Ruminococcus sp. | reverse complement strand
GCAAAAGCTCAAGGAGGGCGACAGCATAACACAGCAGGTGCAGGCGACGAACAAGACAGAGCTTTTGTTCTTCACCGACCGCGCACAGGTGTACAAGACGCGCGCGAGTGCGTTTGAGGACAGCAAGGCGAGTCTGCTGGGTGATTACATCCCTGCAAAGCTTGGCTTTGATGAGAATGAGCATGTGGCAGCGATGATCTGCACTACGGATTATTTCGGAACGCTGCTCTTTGTCTTTGAAAATGGCAAGATTGCGAAAGTTCCGCTTTCTGCCTATGCCACCAAGACCAACCGACGCAAGTTGACAGGGGCATGTTCGGACAAGTCCGCGCTCGTGCAGATGTTCCACCTGACGGAGGAAACTGACATTCTGCTGCGCTCCAGCGGCAACCGCGCAGTGCTTGTCAGCACGGAGGAAATTGCGGAAAAGACCACACGCAGCACACAGGGCGTACAGGTCATGACGCTCAAAGCAAAGCAGGTTGTCGTTTCTGCGGAGATTCCTGAGGGAGAATTCCTCAGCATCGTGCAGAGCTTCCGCGTCAGGACGATCCCTGCCGCCGGAAAGCTTGCCAAGAATCTGGAAGAAGCCAACCAGATGGAGCTTCTCTGATACACCCCCCCGCGAAATGCGGGGGTTTTTCTGTATACGCGAAATTTCGACAAAAAGAAACGCTCGTCCGCGTAGGACAAGCGTTTCTGATCATTCATGTAAGTACATCCAAACGGATTATTCCTTTACACCACCGAGTGCAACACCGGCGATGATGAACTTGGACAGGATGAAGTAGATAACAACGATCGGCAGGATGGACAGGGTGATACACAGATAGTTTACACCGTAGTCAACGTTCTTGTCGAAGCCCAGTACCTTGGATACCATGATGGGCATTGTTACCAGCTTATCGCTCTTCAGAATCATGTTCTGCGTGTAGAAGTTGTTCCAGTTTGCAACGAAAGCGAAGATCGCCTGTACTGCAATAGCCGGCTTCATCATCGGAATTGCGATGGTCAGGAATGTGCGGAACTCACCGCAGCCGTCAATTCTGGAAGCCTCTACGATGTCCAGCGGGAAGGAGGACTTCATATAGGATACCATGAAGAAGATAACCGCGGGGGCAGCAATTGCCGGAACGATCAGCGGAATGAAGTTGTTGATCAGACCGAGGTCGTACATGAACTTAACGAAACCAGCAGAGGAAACCTGTACCGGAATCATCATAACGGCAATAATGAATGTGTAAGCTGCGCCTCTTACCTTGAAATCATATACTGTCAGACCATAAGCTGTCATAGCAGAGAAGAATACGGTCAGACCTGTGGTACAGCCAGCGATCAGCAAGCTGTTCAGATAGCCCTGTACGACATCGAAAGAACCGGAGTACTGACGAGCAGCACCACTGAGCTTTCCTGTCTCAGGATCCGGAAGACCACGCAGAGTATTAAAGTTGTCAACCAGACTTCCACCGAACCAGAAATTAGACGGGTTCTTTGCAAGATCCATGTGGGCATGTGTTGCGTTTACGATCAGGATGAAGATCGGAACCAGACAGATCAGTGTCAGAATCACACATACAATGAAAATTGCAGTGGACTTTGCCATGATCTTTGCATGGTAATTATCCTTGGGCTGTCCATACTGTTGTTTCATGTTCTTCATAATGACAGACCTCCTTGCTTCATCTTAGCCTTATACTGCTTCATTGCTCTCTTGCGCTGCTTCTTCTTCGCAATTTCGTCCTTATCACGGTTCATGTAGAATGTGATAGAACCAAGCACAGCAGTGATAGCAAAGATAATGATGGAGGCAGCACCAGCTAAGCCGTAGCTTGCCTGCTCAACAGTACCCTTGTTGAAGTTGTAGTAAATGAATACAGCAACTGTCTCAAGATCCTTGTCGAAGTTTGCACCTGTATGATACAGGAACGGAATATCGAACATCTGCAGACCACCGATCATAGAGGTTACGAGAGTGTAAACCATAATCGGCTGCAGCAGGGGCAGAGTAACCTTGAAGAATACCTGTCTGGAGTTTGCGCCGTCGATATTGGCAGCCTCAAACAGAGACGGGTTAATGCCCATGATACCGGACATCAGCATGATCATGGTATTACCAAACCACAGCCATGTCTGAATGAACATTACCATGATCTTGGAAATTACCGGATCAGTTACAAACTTGATCGGCTCTGCCATACCCATATTCATCAGGGTAGCGTTTACAAAGTAGAACTTGGAGTCACCGAACAGGTTTACATACAGAGCCGCAACGGATGCAGCAGTGATGATGTTCGGCATGTACATTACTACCTTAAAGAAGCCCTTGCCGGGCAGTTTTACCTTGGCATCGGTGAACCATACAGCCAGCAGAAGCGAAAGCAGGATCTGCGGAACGAAGTTACCGAACCAAAGAATGAATGTGTTACCAAGTGACTGCAGGAACTCCGCCTTGATATCGGGAGCACCGGCTGCCATACCTTCTCCGAAAAGAATGGTCGTGTAGTTGTCCAGTCCAACCCACTGTCCGTGGTTTTTCTGGTTGCCCTGGAAGGACAGAATGAATGTGTAGATCAAAGGCCAAATCTGGAAAAAGCAATACACAAGGAAAAAAGGTGCAATGAACATATATCCATACTTGGCATAGCTAATAGACTTAATACGACGCTGTGCAGCTGACGCCATTTCCTTTCACCCTCTCGACATGAAATTACAACATGTGCCTATGGGGGCAAACTGCCCCCACAGGCCACATATTATCGTGGTTTAATTAAGACTTACGTCTAAAATGCGAACCTGAATTATTCAGCAGAGAGGTCGGGGTTAGCTGCCAGAGCCTTAGAAACATACTCGTTGATTACATCGTCAACAGACTTGTCGATGTTCTCTCTCAGAGCCGGCAGGTATGTGTCCTTCAGGGACTGGTCATACTTGGAGATTGTTGCGCTCATGTCGATGCCAGCAGCTACGTCAGCCAGAACTGCGAACTGATCCTGACCGCCCAGCAGAGCGTTGCTGTTAGAACCAGCAGCTACGATGTTGTTCATAGCAGTCTTGTTGTTTACGAAGTCGCCGGAGTACAGAGCATACTCTTCCATTGTCTCAGCGTTTACAGTGAATGTTCTGATGAAGTCAGCAGCCATTGTAGCATTGTCGCAGTTCGGGGATACACAGAGCCAAGAACCGCCCCAGAAGTATTCCTGCGGACCTACAACGATGTTCCAGTTACCAGCTGTGCCGCCGTTCTGCTCGAGCTGTGCGCCGGAGCCGAGGCACCATGTGGAGTAGAAGTAACCCAGAGCTTCACCGTTCAGACCAACGTTTGTCCAGTCAGGTGTCCACTGGTCGATTGCCGGATTTACATAGCCAGCGTCAACCATTTCCTTAGCCATTGCTGTGAAGTCCTTAACAGCTGTGGTGTTCAGAGTTGTACCATCAACCCATGCTGCACCTGTTGCTGTGGAGAAGCACTGCCACAGACCGCCGAGAGTAGCACACATTGTTACCTTACCCTCAGTAGCTTCCTTCAGCTTCTGAGCTGTAGCCTTGAAGCCATCCCAGTCGCCGATAGCAGCCTGCATATCCTCAGGTGTGCTGATGCCGAGCTTCTCAGAAGCGATATCTGTGTTGTAGCAGAAACCGCCTGCTGCTGCCTGCCAGGAAGCACCCTTCAGAACGCCGTTGTTGTCAGTAGCGATCTTTACTGTGTAATCATAAGCATCAGCGAACTCAGAGTCAGCAATACCCAGATCGGACAGCGGAGCTGCGAAGGAATCATCGTTGATGTAGTTCAGGATCCAGCCAGCCTCTGCTACGAACAGGTCAACGTCGTCGCCGCTGTTCAGGTATGTAGCGTACTGTGTGGAAGCCTCACCGCCGTTTGTACCGCAGTTCTGATACTTGATGGTCTCGCCAACAACTGCATCAGCATTCTTCTCGGTGTAAACGTCGAACATGTTGTTCAGGTCAGTGTCAGTCCAGCATACGATTGTCAGGCAATCGCCGTCGTCAGCCAGCTTAACGTCGCCAGCCGGCTCAGCCTCGGACTCAGCCTCGGACTCAGCCTCGGACTCTTCTGCCTTGGACTCCTCAGCCTTGGACTCCTCAGCCTTGGACTCTGTCTTGGACTCAGTTGTTGTACCGCCGCAAGCTACGAATGCTGTAGAAGCCATAGCCAGTGTTGCGAGCAGTGCCAGTGTTCTCTTCAGTTTGCTCATTGGTAATTTCCTCCTTAATATATATCTATTATATTTCCCTGTGAAATATAATATTCCAAAGTTAATCCGGTGTTCCCACCGTCTCCCCTTTCAGAAGCGTACCGCTGCAGTACTGCACACGTTCTTCCATGGGAATTTCCTCTTTGCGAAGCAGACGCAGGAGCATGTCAGCTGCCTTCCTGCCCATCGCCTCCGTGTCCTGTTCGATCGTTGTGATACTCGGACGGAGCATTCTGAGCAGCGGAGTGCCGTCATAGCCGATCACGGATACATCCTTGCCGATCTTCAGACCTTCATCCCTGACCGCAGTCACACCTGCCAGAGCGCAGATATCATCGGGATAGAGAATACAGGTCGGTCGCTCCTCACTGCGGAGCAGGTCAAGCGTCAGCTCGTAGGAAAGATCCGCATCCAGGTATTTCGCCTGTCTGAGATATGTTTTGTGGACTTCATGCCGATGGGCATCCATCACTTCACAAAACGCCTCCAGACGTGCATCCGTTACCTGTGCATCTTCGCCGTAAATGTACGCAATCTTCTTGTGTCCCTGTTCCAGTGCAAATTCCAGCAGGTCGTGCATTCCCTTTTCGTTATCGGAAACAACTGCATATCTGCCGGATTCCACATAGTCGATGGAAACGATCGGAAGATTACTCGAAAGCAGCTGCTGTACTTCCGGTGCGTTGAAATCCACACAAGCCGCCAGCACGCCGTCAACATTGCGGTACATACAGTGTTCATAGTAGGAACAGGACTCGTCACCGATCTGACTGCTGATAAATGTCAGGTCATAGCCGTTGCGTTCCATCATCACCTTGAAGCTGTCCAGAATTGCTGAGAAGTAGTGATGCGTCAGACCGCTGTTTGCCTTGTCCACCATGAGGACTCCTATATTATAGGTCTTCTTGGTTTTCAGGGCACGCGCCATGGAGTTCGGCAGATAGCCGAGCTGCTTGGCAGTCTCCCGCACACGCTGCTTGGTCGCAAGACCGACATCATCGTGATTGTTCAGTGCTTTGCTCACGGTTGCCGCGGATACGCCGCAGACGTTTGCAATGTCTTTAATTGAAACCATTCACACACCTTCAATTCAACGATGTCTTCGCATAATTCTGTCAGCACCGCACACAGCGATTGCTTTCATAACATAAATATACAACACTCTGCCCAAAAAGTCAATGCTAAAATCCATTCTTTCATTTTTTTTGAATGTTGTGTACAAAAAACAATTACGTTTTTTGTGCATGTTGTATATTTTTTCGCCATTTTTTTTCATTTGTTACAAAACGGTAACTTTCGATTTTTTAGATATTTTGCACTGAACATCACGCTTTTCGCACCTGAAAGGGGTATTTATTGCTGTGATTTTTCATCATGTTGCACAAAAAACTAAAAAAATCCCGTTCTGTCTGAAAATGCACTTGCATTTTTTTGTGGAATATGCTATAATGTTTTCAGATCAGTTCTTGATGTTTCTGTAGCTCAGCTGGATAGAGCGACCGCCTCCTAAGCGGTAGGTCGGGTGTTCGAATCACCTCAGGAACGCCAATACAGCTCCCGTCTGACGGGGGCTGTTTTTTGTAACAGGACTTTTTGGAAGAATCACAGCGGAGTGCAGGACACTCCGCTGTTTTCATCTGATGTGATTTATACGGGGAACTCTGTTATCAGACCAATGGTGAACTTGAGAATATTGAGCGCATCCACGGAGGTGGGCTTTCCGTCAAGGTCAACGTCAGCATTGGTGATCGCTTGTGCGGACATCTTTTCGCCCAGCAGCAGGTTGCGGTTGAGTGTAAGGACATCGAGAAGTCCTACTTCATTATCCAGATCCACATCACCGTAAGCGGTTTCAGCTGAGGGCTTCGCGGTGGTCGTGGTCTTGGAGGTTGTTGTAGTATTTGCAGTTGTTGTGGTTTTTGCAGGTGCAGTCGTCTGCGCAGGAGCTGTGGTGGACGGTGTGGAACTATTATCACGAATGGGATCGGAATCCGGAGTCATCATCATATCGAGGTTGCTTCCCTCGCTCTTTGCATAAGTGGAATAGAATTCCGCAACGGAGATACCGGTATTGTTCACACCGAGCGGACGCTCGTGGTCAAGACCGATGTACTTGCCGGATTCTGCCGTCTGCCAGAGGGACGGTTCAAAGAGACCGTACTTTTCCTCATCCCATGTTTTGAAGTCCGTACCAAGCAGACCGCCGGTATCGCCGGAGTTGGGGTTCAGACACCAGAAGGTGTGGTTGATGTGGTTCGCGATCATGTAGTTGCGCAGCAGCTCCATCCACTCCTGGTTTTCGGCACCGTCCATATGACCGCCCCACTCACCGATGAGCAGAGGTGCGATGTCCTCCTCTACAATGTACGCCCATGTGTCGTACCAGTAGTCATCGAGCAGTGTCTGTGTGGTGAAGTCCTTTTCAAACCATGTCTGCGCGTAAACGGATTTACCATAGTCATGGGGAGAATACACGATCTGGCTTGTGCCGGAATCGGGCGTGATGGGATAATCGCGAACACCGCGCAGGTTGCCGCCCCACCATGCACCATGCCACGGGGAGTTTGCGCCCGAGTTCCAGACATCGGGGGTATCATAGGTATAGCCCAGCTCCGTCTTGGGGTACTGTTCTACGCCCTCAACAAAGATCAGGGCGTTGGGATTGACCTCCAGAATGGCATTTGCGCACTTGGTTGCAGCATATGCCCAGTTGTTCTCGTCAGTGGTATTGTCCCATTTTGCGATATTATCGGGGCACTCTGCATCATAGGCACGCTTGCCGTGCGGCTCGTTCTTCAGGTCATAGCCGAGCAGGGTGTCATCGTCGGAATACTTGTCCGCAAGCCACACGAGCGTTTCGATCCACAGCTCTGTGGTGATGCCTGCCTTGCCATACCACAGCTCATAGTTATGACCGGAGTTATCGGAATGCGGGCTGTGAATGTCGATAAACGCCTTCAGACCGTACTTTTTGCACTTCTGCATGATGATGTCAAAGATCTCCATACTGTTTTTCAGCGTCTTGCCGTCTTCGAGCACGAAATCCCTGTTGATGTCACCATACTTGCCGGCAGGTGTGATCGTGCCGTCCTCGCCCACTACATCCTGGGGCGGGTTGTAGGATGCCTGCACGGAGCTGACGGGGTTGGGCGTTCCCTCCATCCACGAGAGCAGAAGCTCGGAGGAAATGGGGAAACGGATGACATTGATGCCGTGGTCAGCAACGGCGGACAGGAATTGATCCACATCGGTTGCATACAGACCATGTGCGCAGTTCTCGGAGCAGTTGAAGCCGAACCAGTTCGCGCCGGTCAGCCATACTTCGTTGCCGTCCTTGTCATACAGACGGCTGCCGACTGCGTGAAGCCAGTCATCATTGCCATCATCCACAGCAACAGCCTGCATTGTCATTGCAGCACTGCTTGCAGCCATGCTCATGCTCATTGTGAGCGCAGTCAGGGCTGCGGTGATTTTTTTCCAGATTTTCATAATCATACTCCTTTTCAGATCACACTGCACCGTGCAGTGCCATCACATCCAAAAAACGATGGCACTGCGCAGGTACAATTATACTTATTTCACCGGCAGTTCTGTTACCAGCTTAATGGTGAATTTCAGGATGTTCAGCGCGTCCACTGCGGTCGGCTTGCCGTCAAGGTCTACGTCCGCATTCGGAATTGCCATGCCGGTCAGCGGCTCGCCTGCCAGCAGATTTCTGTTGAGTGTCAGAACGTCCAGCAGATTCACATCGCCGTCCAGATTTACATCGCCGTAGTTCGGTCTCAGACCGCTTGTGGGATCTTCGGTGGTTTCTGTAGGCTTTGCAGTCGTTTCCGTGGGCTTCGCAGTGGTTTCCGTGGGCTTCACAGTGGTTTCCGTGGGCTTCGCAGTGGTTTCCGTGGGCTTTGTCGTTGCAGGGGGTTCTGTGGTGCTCGGCGGCGTGATCGGATCTTCCGGCTCACCCTTGCCGCCTGCGTCAAGGTTGCTCTTTGCGCCGCTTGCGTAGTATTCCTCAACGGAGATGCCGGTGTTATTGACACCGAGCGGACGCGCGTGGTCAAGACCGATGTACTTGCCGTCGGTTGTCTGCCAGAGAGAAACCTCCATCAGAGCGTACTTTTCCTCATCCCACTCAATGGAAGAACCGGTAGCAGGTGTAAAGCCCATGGACTTCCACAGACCGCCGGTATCACCGGAATTGGTGTTCAGACACCAGAAGGTGTGGTTGATGTGGTTGTCGATCATGTAGTCGCGCAGCAGTTCCATCCACTTCTGGTTGTCACCGCCCATGTGACCGCCCCATTCACCGATGAACAGGGGGGCAATTTCCTCTGCATTGATGAATGCCCAGGTATCGTACCAATAATCATCGAGCAGAGTCTGTGTGGTGAAGTCCTTGTCAAACCATGTCTGCGCGTAAACGGACGGGCCGTAGTCGTGGGGAGAGTACACGATCTTGCTTGTTCCGGATGTCTCCAGCTTCACCGGATACTGACGAACGCCGCGAAGCTGTCCGCCCCACCAGCCGGGGAAATACGGCGGATTGGTCTTGGAGTCGGGCTGTCCCCATGTAAAGCTGTCGTTGCGCACCTGCTGCTCCACACCTTCAATGAAGATCAGGGCATTGGGGTTGACCTCCTGCATTGCATCTGCACAGGTCTTTGCAGCATACGGCCAGTTGTTCTCATCGGTTGAGCCGTCCCACTTGGCAGCGGCACTGCCTTCCTGTCCCTTGCCGTGCGGCTCGTTCTTCAGGTCATAGGCAATGATGGTGTCATCGTTGGCATATCTGCCGGCAACCCATACAAGGGTATCCTGCCACATCTTGGATGTGACCTCGGTGCCGTCGGGCATGATCGCCATCGTATCGGAGCCTCCTGCATCGGGATGATAGTACCAGAGATTGTAGTTATGACCGGAGTTGTGTGCAGTGGGGCTGTGAACGTCCAGCACGATCTTCAGACCATAGCTTTTGCACTTCTTGACAATAACATCGAAGATCGACAGGCTGTCAAGCAGGTCGCCGCCCGCGTCACAGAAATCGGGGTTGATGGTGTACGCAGGATCGTTATTTGCCTGTACGCTGGACACGGGGTTCGGGGTGCCGTTCATCCAGGAATACAGCAGCTCTGTGGAGATCGGAACACGGATGATGTTGATACCGTGATCAGCAATGGTGGAAAGTGCATCATCCACATCCACACTCCAGAGATAGTGCAGGCAGTTTTCCGAACAGTTAAAGCCGAACCAGTTTGCACCGGTCAGCCATACTTCGTTGCCGTCTTTGTCGTACAGACGGCTGCCCACTGCGTGAAGCCAGTCATCATTGCCGTCATCGACAGCGTTTGTGTTCAGGTGCATCGCCGCACCTGCCGCAGTGCTGACGCAGATTGTCAGTGCAGCGACAGCCGCAGTCAGCTTTTTCCAGATTTTCATGATAATACCTCCTCTTTTTTATCACGAGCATTAGGAGATGCGTCGTGCATCTGCCTATACACCTTTATTGTAACCTATTTTCCGTCATTTGTCAATGATTTGTTTGTAAACAGTGATGATTTTTTAACATTTTTCTTCATTCTGCCAACCCCCGCGGTTTGTGATAAACGATCGAGCAAAAGTAATACCATCACGAGCAGGCAAAGAAGCGGCAGCACGCTATTCTCTGTCAATGCGGTGGAATATGGATGAAACTCACAGAACACCGGAGATACCGCATCGCCTGAAAGCCACAGACCCGCGCGGCAGAGCCAGTAGGTGCAGAACGCACAGCAGATCCGCACAAGCAAGAATTTCCGCCAAGGAAAATCTCCGCTGCAGATCGCCGCATTTTGCAGATGCACACAGATGCCGCCGAATGACAGGAGTGCCGCTGCTGCCGGCAGACTTCCCCCCTGCCGCAGAAATTCCGTCAGACTGCTGATCTCCATTACCGCCGCACATCCGCTTTGCACGAGTGCGGACGGACAGCCGGACAACTCTGCGGCAAACTCTCCTGCACGGCGCAAACATGCGAAACCGCCAAGCATTCCTGAAAGTGCGGCAAACAGCAGGATCATACTGGAAATCTTCAGCATCGCGGCAGCCGCACTTTCCACAGCGGCTGTCAAATCAGTGGAATCTGCGGAAATGTTTGCTGCCGTGTGCATTCTGCCGCCGCGGATCAGAAAGAGTCCAAGCAGAACATTCGGCAGGATCACGGAAAGCATGAGCAGAGCCGCAAGTCTGCGCGGAAAACCGGAGCACATACCAAACAGAAACGCCGGTCCGCATCCAAAACAGCAGCAGAGAAGCCGCCGCATCAGCGCAGGCGGCAGGTCGTGCTTCACACGCATCTGCTGAAGAAGCTGTGCACCGACAGGATAGCCGGCAAGCTGGGAAAAGAGCAGGATCACGACAAAAATGCCGTCCGTCCGGAGAAATTTCCGGCAAAAGCCGTTCAGCGGTGCGGACAAGGCCTCCAGAATGCCGGTACGGATGCAGAATGCCGCAAGTACCGAAAACAGGTAGAGTGACGGGATAATGACCAGTACACATCGCGTTCCGGCGGCAATGATGGCTTCGGCAATTTCCGTGCGGCAAAGGATCGCCGACATGAACAGGAAAATGCAAAGTATGATGAAATACAGTTCCTTTCGCTTCATAATCTCACCCGTTCCAGTGTATGTGCGGTTTCCGGCTGTTATGCGGCATAAACTGCGCACTTCGCACATAAATTGCAGTGAGGTGATCGTTTTGGAAAAGCGTTGGAAACGTACCCTGCGCAGTTGGGTGTATCTGGAAACCTACCTGC
>CALGTT010000211.1 GCA_937901485.1 uncultured Ruminococcus sp. | reverse complement strand
ACTTAAGACTAGAAAAATCTGGCATGCGCGCACGCATCCAATCGGCGTATTCCTTGACGGGCGTTACCATCTTAAAGAACCTTTTTAAGCCGTTCAATCGCTTCGACCACATTCTCGCGCGAATTAAAGGCGCTGATGCGGATATATCCTTCACCCGCCTTGCCGAATCCGGCACCAGGTGTCGTCACAATGTTCGCACCCTTAAGAAGTCGGTCGAAGAAATCCCAGCTATCGCCCTTGACGTCAATCCAGATGTACGGTGAATCAACACCGCCGGTCACTGTATATCCCGCCCCCCGCACCGCACCTGCACGGACTTGAAACCGCACGCTGCCGGAGTGATAACCGCACTTCGACGGACATTGACCGCACATATCCGAATCCTGTATACTAATCATAGCACACAGCGATGTGTGACTAAAAAACACAGGAGGTTCGGATATGACGAACTATCGAAAGATCTTGGAGCTGCATTCTCAGGGGCATAGCCAGAGAAGTATTGAGGCAAGCGTCCACAGTTCGCATCAGACCGTCAGAGCAGTGCTTGACCGGGCAAAGGAATTGCATATTGCCTGGCCGCATGATGACGATGTAACCAATGAAATGCTTGACGAACTGCTCTATGGCAGCCGTGAGAAAAGCCCCGCACCCTACGCCCCCATTAACTACGAATACATCCACCGTGAGCTGTCCAAAAAGGGTGTAACGCTCACACTTGAAATGCTCCCCTTTTGTTAGACAATGTGGTATAATAAAGATATACCCCAAACCAAGTCTAACGAAAGGGGGCATTTAAATGCCAAAAGGAGTACCAAACAAGCGGTATACACCAGAGTTCAAAATCATGGTAGTAGAAACAATGAGAAGAGAGAAGTTGAGCTATCATGAAGCAGCCCGTCAATTTGATGTAAGTGAGCATCATGTTGTAGCCAGATGGGAACGCATCTACATCGAAGAAGGAGCAGAAGGATTGCGGATTGAACGACGTGGGAGAAAATCAACAGGGAAATCGCAGAAGCCCAAAAAGGACGTAGAAGAGGACTTAATTGCCGAAGTACAGCGGCTTCGTGCGGAGAATGCATACCTAAAAAAATTGAATGCCTTGGTTGCCGAGAGGGTACGGCAAGAGAAAAAGCACAAGTGATCTGGGAGCTGAGGCATGAACATAAGCTGGTGCTGCTCATTGATATTGCCGGAATTCCTCGCAGCACTTACTACTATTACAGCAAGCAGTTTAAAGCAGATAAGCCTAACAAATATGCCGAAGTAGAAACAGAAATCCGCCGAATCTACGATGAGAGTAAGGGACGTTACGGATATCGCCGCATCACGGAAAAGCTACGTGGCACACCTTACTATGTCAATCACAAGACAGTACAGCGTTTAATGCGAAAGATGGGCATATTCTGCAAGGTTCGTATGCGGAAATATAACTCCTATAAGGGAGAGGTCGGAAAGATCGCTCCCAATCTGCTGGAACGTGATTTCAAGGCAGACAAGCCGAACCAGAAGTGGGCGACGGACGTAACAGAGTTTTCGTTATTTGGCGTAAAGCTCTATTTATCACCAATTATTGATCTTTTCAACGGTGAAGTCGTGTCTTATAACCTGAGCTATCGTGCCAATCTTATGCAGATAACGGACATGCTGGAAAAGGCGTTTGCCAAGATTCCTAATGGAACGAATCTGATCCTGCACTCGGATCAGGGCTGGCAGTATCAACATAAGCATTATCGGAAAATGCTGAAAGAAAAGGGCATTCGTCAGAGCATGTCCCGTAAGGGAAATTGTTTGGATAACGCCTGTGCAGAGAATTTCTTCTCTTTGCTAAAAACAGAATTGCTCTATTTACAGGAGTTTTCCTCTGTTGAGCATTTCATTGCGGAGCTTGAGGAATACATTGAGTGGTACAACAACGAGCGGATCAAACTGCGGCTGAACGGCATGTCGCCTGTTCAGTATCGTGAGTCTGCCGCCTAATGCAAAGCGACCAAGCTTGTCGCTTAGTCACTTTGCATGGGTTTGTTTAAAATTTTTTGTCTAACTTTTTGGGGTCGGTTCATTTTTTTGAGAGGGGGAGTTTTTTGCAAAAAACTCCCCCTTACCTTTCGCTATACTTCACTTTCCTTTCTGCGAACGCAGAAACAAAACCACTTTTTCTACAAGCTGAAAGGACGATGCATCCATACATCGTCCTTTTAGTCTGTTGAAAAAGCGGGACTCGGGGGCGCAGTCAGGCAGTCCTGCTCTGTGACATTCCTAAAATCCTCTTCGCATTCTCCGCAAAGATCATGCGCTGTTCCTCGTCCGTGAGTCCCAGTCCCTTGATCTTTTCGATGGTGTTCGCCGTATTGTCCCACGGGCAGTCGCTTGCCAGCAGGATCTTGTCCGCGCCGTGCTTCCGGATAATGCGTAAGGTCTGCGCATCCGTCATGTACTTCGCGCACAGGGAAGTGTCAAGGTAAAGATTCGGGAATTTTCCGCAGAGCACTTCCTCCACCTCGTCCCACAGCGCATTGCCGCCCATGTGCGCTAAGATCATGGTGGTATCGGGGGCAGCGGCGAGTGCCTTTGCCGCGCCCTGCGGTGTGCAGTGAACGAGGTCGGGGCTTAATGGATCAAAGCCGGCATGAAAGATGATGGGCAGTCCCAGCTCCCCGCATCTGCGGTAGATCGGGAACATACGCTCCTCCTCAATGCAGAAGTTCTGGTAGTCCGGATGGAGCTTGATGCCGTACAGCCCCAGCTCCCTGATGCGGCAAAGCTCCTCCATGACATCCTCGCCGTCCGGATGGACTGAGCCGAAGGGGAAGATATGCGGTGCTTTGACGGATGCCGCCCAGTTGTTGCAGACAAGGTGCTGTGAGGGCTTTGTGGCAATGGAGAGGATCGCCATGCCGTCAATGCCCCATTCGCGCATGACGCGCTCGGTGTCGGCAAGCGTGCCGTTCGTTTCGGGCGTTTCGCCGCAGGTCGCGGCAAGGGAGGCAACGGTCTTTTCGGCGATCTTATCGGAAAATGCGTGGACGTGGAAGTCGATGTAGTTCATGGTATTGCTCCTTTCTGGGGTTCTGCAAAACTAAGCTGGGGGACGCTGTCCCCCAGACCCCCTGCCAAAGGGATGTGATCCCTTTGGAATCCCATAGCGTTTTCCAAATCGCCCCACAAGGGGGCAATTTGAAAAACCTTGCAATTGCAAGAAACACATTCTTGGCAGGAGTAGGGGAAACGCTGTCACCAGTCTGATTTTACAAAATACCAAGAAGGGTTACCGTATGGCAACCCTTCAACTTTTACTTTTACTTCGTATAGCAAGCAAACGCTTCTTCTACCTGCTTCTCGTCCTTCACCTTTGTGAACTGGCTGACAGCCAGACAGAGGATGATGGAGAAGATCATGCAGAATGCGCCGGCATTCAGCGGAGAGGTGATGGTCACAGGGATCGGCAGTTCGTTGGCTGCCTTTGCGATCTCCGGGAACCAGCCCATGCAGAACAGCGCGGTGTGCGCCAGCGTGAAGCCCACGGCAAAGATGAAGCAGCTCCAGACTGCCGCCGGTGTGATCTTCTTTGAGAACAGACCGAGCATGAACGGCGCGAGGAACGAACCGGACAGCGCACCCCATGAAATGGACATGAGTGTTGTAATATAGGCGTTCTTGTTTGCCGCCATGATAACGGAGATCAACAGGAACACGGCGATGAACACGCGCATGATGAGCACCTGCTTCTTTTCGTCGAGTCCCTTCTTCATTGCGGGCTTGATCAGGTCAAGCGTCAGCGTGGAGCTGGAGGTCAGTACCAGAGAGGACAGCGTGGACATGGAAGCGGACAGTACCAGTACCACCACGAGCGCGATCAGGAATTCCGGAAGTGCGGATTCGAGCATTGCCGGAACGATCGCGTCATATTCAAGCTTGCCGTTTACCACATTAATGAGCGTCTTGGAGGTGTCGGCTGCGTCCGTTGTGGCAAACAGTCTGCCGAAGCCGCCGAGGAAATAGCAGCCGCCGGATACGATTACCG
>CALGTT010000210.1 GCA_937901485.1 uncultured Ruminococcus sp. | reverse complement strand
GTGCAATGCCGGTACTGGGTGAATTTCCAGTCCGTCCTCATGCACGATCACCTTGCCGCCGAGGTTGTTCAGCAGCTCTGAAACTGCCGTCAGCCGGTCACTTTCCTTAATGCGCAGACGCTCCGCGCCCGTGATGACGGACACAGCGTCCCCGAATGTTCCCAGCACCGCAAGGATCGGTACAAGGTCGGGAATGTCAGTCGCATCCACATGGAAGGCTGCATTTTTTCCGTTATTTCTATTATAACACATTTCGTCGATGATTTCAACAATTTTTCGGTCGCCCTGCACGGATTTTTCCGGAATATTTTCAAGTACGACCTCATTGCCGATGGCATTCGCCACATAGAAGAACGCCGCCTGTGAAAAATCGCCCTCCATGCGCACATCCGCGGGCTTGTAGACCTGATTGCCGCGCACATGATAATTGCCCTCCGGCGTTTCCTCGACCTCCACACCGAACCGGCGCATACAGTCGATGGTCATGTCCGCGTAGGGCTTCGACTGGAGGGGGGAGGTCATCACGATCTCGGAATCCCCGTCCAGCAGGGGAAGTGCAAAGAGCAGTCCCGTGATGAACTGCGAGGAAATATCCCCCTCCAGCCGGAACACGCCGCTTTGCAGTCTGCCCTCCATCACAAAGGGCATGGTATTGTGATAGTGGAATGTCACGCCCTTGAGCGAAAGCTCGCGGATGTAGGGCGTGATCGGACGCTGGGGGAGTCTGCCACGTCCGTGGAATTCCGTGCGGATGCCCAGAGCCGCCGCCACGGGGATGAGAAACCGCAGTGTAGAGCCGCTTTCGCAGCAGTCCGCAGAGGCGCAGGCAGCCGGTCTGCCGATGCCCTCCATCGTTACGGACGAGCCGTCCTTTTTGAAATTTGCGCCGAACGCCGCCATAATGCCCAGCGTTGCGTCAATGTCCTTGGAATAGTCGATGCCTGTCAGACGGGAAACGCCGCCTGCCAGTGCCGCGCAGATGATCGCGCGGTGCGTCATGCTTTTCGAGGAGGGAATGGACACGCTGCCCGAAAGCTTGTTGGGTGTGATCTGTAAATCCATAGGTCCTCCTTACTTCACGAACAGGTCGTGGAATTCCTGCAATGTCACGGTTCGGATCTCTGCATTGCCTGTCGGCTCGCAGACCACATAACGGAGCTTGCCGCCGGCACGCTTTTTGTCGCCGCTGCAAAGCGGGATGAGGTCGGCAATCGGCGCGTCCACCGTGGTCGGGAGCTTGTAGTTCTCACAGCAGGCGCAGAGCTTTGCATATTGTTCAGCTGTACCGCACTGCTTTATAGGCATTCACACAGGCGCAAAGCTGCATATACTGGTCAATTGTACCGCACTGCTTTGTCATCATGCACATGCCTGCCGCCACAGCACTGCCGTGGGTGTAGGTTTCGTAGTGGTAATAGGTTTCGATGGCGTGGGCAAGCGTGTGACCGAAATTCAGGATCATGCGCTCCCCGTGGTCGAACGGATCGTGCTCCACCACATCGCGCTTGATGGCAATGCAGGTCGGGATGATCTCGTCAAACTGCGCCTGTACCGTGGCAAGATCGAGTCCGCAGAGCGTGTCAAAAAGCTCTGCATCGCGGATCATGCCGTACTTGATGACCTCGCCCATACCGTCGGCAAGGAAGACCTCCGGCAGTGTGGAAAGCGCGTCCGGATCGCAGAGCACGACAGCCGGCTGCTTGAATGCGCCCACAAGATTCTTGCCCTGTGCAAGGTCAATGGCTGTTTTGCCGCCGACGGAGGAATCCACCTGTGCAAGGAGCGTGGTCGGGATCTGCACATACTGCATCCCGCGCAGGAAGGTCGCAGCCGCAAAGCCCGTGATATCGCCCACAACGCCGCCGCCGAGGGCGATCAGGCAATCGCTTCTCGTGATCTCGTTTTCACAGAGAAAGGCGTAAATAGCGAGGAGCGTCTGCGCGTTTTTGGAGCTTTCGCCGTGCGGAAATACAAATTTCACTGCGGAAATGCCGCTTGCCTCCAGAGAGGAGAGCACCTTGTCCGCATAGAGCGCGTCCACATTGTCGTCAGTGATGACAGCGCATCTCCTGCCCTTCAGCAGTGGGGCGATGTATTCGCCGCATTTTTGCAGAATGCCGCGCTCCACCAGTACATCATAGGGTGTCTGGGTATTGACACGAATCGTTTTCATGAGTTCCTCCGATCTGCGGTGATGTGCACCGCCTGATAAGTCTTTCTTATATCATATCGGATTTTTCATCATTTGTCAAGTGGTTTTTTCAATTATTTAAAGCGGTAAACCGTTGTGATTATGAAGTGATGTCAATCACTGTATAAAACCTCTTAAAATTGCCCCCTCCGCCGCCGTTCGGCGGCACCTCCCCCACAAAGCGGGGGAGGGATATGCGGGTGACTCCCCGCGGGGCGGGGAGATGCTGAACGGAGTAAAGCAGAGGGGACAGGGGCTGTGAGCCTGCGCCCCCGAGTCCCGCTTTTTCGACAGACTGCGTGCGGCAGAATGTGCCGCACTCACCATAACAATGATCTTCCTGCGCCTGTCACGCACCTTATTCTGTGCCTTCCTCTGCTGCACGCTGGAGGACAGCTGCGGCATCAAGTGCATCGACCTTTTCATCATAGATCACATCACCGCGGTCAAGCCAGAGATCATCCGGCAGCTCCGGTGTTCTGCCTGCACCGACCTCGGCGGCATAGATGAGAATTGCTGCCGCATCCTTTGCATTTACCATGCTGTCATTGTCCATATCGCCGTTGTTCAGCGGTTCTGCTTTCTCAAAATACAGCACATATTCCGTATCCTCGCATCCCTCCATCGAAAGATGCAGTGTGATCGGTTCATCCACATATACCTCCCAGTCCACCGGAATAAATGTACCCTTTTCCAGAATTTCACCATTATAGGTGACTTGTGCCGGTGTGATCAGCATCATCTTCGGTTCACCGTTCAGCTCGTTATAATAATATGTGCCTTCAAAATGATTTTCAGCGGTTTCTGTGAATTCCACGGAAGATGTAAAATAATAATACTCCTCATAATCCGGATCTTCCGAGAGGACAAAGTGAACCATTTCCGCCTTGCGGACAGTGTATTCCTGTGTGAACACTTTGTCACTTCCCTCGACATAGGCAGAGATCGTCATATCTTCCGTGAACACGATCGCATCCGTAAAGGGCTGGTATTCACCGCCGTTGATGGAAACCATGATGTTTTCGCCAAACGGTGAGCGGAGGGTGATCTCTGTGCCGGTTTGCAGTTCGTCCGCATATTCAGAAAAGAGTACCGTATCACGATCCTGTGTCACGGCTCTCACGCATACGCTGCCGTACCGCTCAATATTCGTCAGCGTCAGTGTGCCGCCGTCTTCAATCTCCACGCAGTAATCAAGTGCTTCCTCCTTTGTCAGTGTCGTGATTAACACGTCATTGAGCGCTGTGGTGTCCTCCCAGTTTGTACCATCAAGACTGATAAAGCTGGTATTGACCGGATGATCCTCCAGCGCATACGGCGTATTATTCGTGATAAAACCATATTCCTCTCTGCCGTCGGAATAGGCATATTCCACGCCCGAACCCGTTTCGCCGGAAAGATGCACGCCGTTCTTGCCGCTGAGCTTGACAACAATGGAGAATTTCTCACCTGCCGCAAGCTCCACCGCCTCGGACAGCTCCACGGTATGGTAGCCGATTTCGGAAAGATGTCTGATTTCATCAATAGCATTTCTGAAGGTGCAGAAGGAACCGCACATGGCAAATCCGATATTCATAAAGCACGCTCCTTTTCAATCAGACGGATAGCCGTCTTAGCAATGAGCTTGCCGGAGGATTCC
>CALGTT010000209.1 GCA_937901485.1 uncultured Ruminococcus sp. | reverse complement strand
CAGAAGCTACTACTAAGGCAACGACCAAGCCTACAGAAGCTACTACTAAGGCAACGACCAAGCCTACAGAAGCTACTACTAAGGCAACGACCAAGCCTACAGAAGCTACTACTAAGGCAACCACAACAACAAGCACAACTAAGGCAACTACAACAACAAGCACAACCAAGGCAACCACAACAACAAGCACAACTAAGGCAACCACAACAACAAGCACAACCAAGGCAACCACAACAACAAGCACAACCAAGGCAACCACAACAACCGCTGAAACCACAACAACTGAGGAGACAACGACAACTGTAGAATACAGCGTAACGATCTCCAAGAAGGATGTTGCTGGTGACGAGGTAGTGGGTGCACAGCTCAAGATCACTTACATTGATGAGGACGGCAACGAGGTAGTACTCGACAGCTGGGTATCCGAGTCCGGTAAGAATCACGAGATCACAAATCTGACCGCTGACAGAATTTACACTCTGACTGAGGTTCAGGTTCCGACAGATGAATCTGGCAGCGACCTGTATGAATATGCAGAGAGCATCCAGTTCCGCGTGGATTCCAATGATGGTGATGTATACATCCTGACAATGGATGACGAGGGTAATGTAGCAGAGGCAGAGAAGGTAACTGACAACATGATCGTTATGGTGGATGCACCGGTGACAACCACTACAACCACCACAGTAACGACAACATCGACAACAACGACCACTACTACCACAACTACACCTGAAACTACCACAACCACCACGGAGGACGATTTCATGGGCAGCAATACCGGCGATCCGTTTGGTACGGATGTATCCGATACTACTGCAACTGTGGAAGAAACCACAACTACTGAAACAACAACCACCACTACAACAACTACTACCACAACAACGACAACAACTACAACAACTACAACAACTACTACATCTGAGACTACGACAACCACCACAACCACAACTCCTGAAACTACTACAACTACTACCACGACAACTCCTGAAACAACAACTACCACCACCACAACAACAACTACAACTACTACCACTACTACAACAACCACAACTACTACAACTACTACAACAACCACAACAACAACAACTACAACCACAACATCTGAGACAACTACCACAACTACAACCACAACAGAAACTGAAACCACTACAATGACTGAAACATCTGAAACTACCACAACAACAGAAACCACTACCACACCTGAAACTACAACAACAACTGAAACAACAACGACAACCACCACAAGCACTACTACCACAACACCTGAGACAACCACAACCACAAGTGTACAGAATATTGAGGAAACCACAACAACCACAATGGATCAGTACACTGAGACTACAGCAACCTCCACAACAATGGATATTTACACAGAAACAACCACAACCACACTTGACATCTACTCCGAAACCACCACAACAACTACCACATCTACCGCAGCAACCACAACCACCAAGGCAACAACTAAGGCAACCACCACAACTGCTAAGAAGCCGTCTAACGGTTCTCCGCAGACCGGTGATGCTGAAATGGGCGGTATCTTTGCAGTCGCAGGCGCAGCTCTGTTCCTGATGACCGCAATGTATATCCGCAGCAAGAAGGAAGACTGATTGCAGCGCAAAGCGATGCAGGATGACTGAGATCTGAACAGAAAGCCCCCGCCGAAAGGCGGGGGCTTTGTTATGAAAACAGGCTGATTTATGCTGATCTGTTTGAGGTATTTTGAAGATTGACACCGCTTTATTATTGTGATATAATAAAGGCAATGCCGCACAAAGACCGCCTGACGGTTTTGCGTGGCGTTGCCTGCAATATAAAGAAACCGGAGGGATACTATGAAGAAAATCACTGCACTCATTTCTGCACTCGCTCTGCTCACAGGGCTGACAACATTTCCGGCATCTGCTGAAACTGCTGTCCCCGTGGAGGTGGACGAGGCTGTCTACGCAATACTGCTGGACTCCTACGGCTGCGATGACAACAAGGACGGCGTAGTTACGGAGGAGGAATTCCGCAGCGTGCTGAGCCTGCGGATGAATCCGTGCGGCTTTGATGACCTGAGCTGGATGGCTGGGATGGAGTCACTCACTTCGCTCATACTGGAGGAGGGCACACTCAGCGATTCTGCCGCACAGTCACTTCTGCAAGTGCCGCAGATCGATTCCATTCAGATGTACAATGTAACGCTCAGTTCCATTGACTTTCTGCGTGAGATGAAGCTGAATTTCTGCCGGATGCAGGAGTGCACGCCGTTTTCCGATTCGGAACTGCTCTCCATCATGCGTGTGGAGGATGTCACCGTGCAGAAAGGCTTTGCCGCAAAGGGCGGCGTGTTTCCGGAGGGACTGTTCAGTACGAACGACCTCATGCTGACGATCGGGGATACCGATGTTGCCTGTCTGGACACCTACGGTACGGTGCAGTCGCCGTCCTCCAACAGCATTTTCTACGGCAAGGAAGTCGGGGAAACGACGTTCACGCTGTCCATTTACGGCAGGGAGGAATTCACGGGCAAGATCACCGTGGAGGATTTCACGCCTGAAGCCATTGCGCTTGGGGAAACAACGGAAGCACCCGAAATTCTCGATGCCATCCACCATGGCGGCGGCATTGGCACGGCACTTCTGAAAGACGGAACCATGTATTCCCTGAATGACGGCGCATTGCAGCTGGAAGCGGAAAATGTGGAGTCCTTCCACTATGCGTATATCTACGATGAAACCGGAAGAAACAATCACCGTGATATCGTGCTGTATCGGGATGGTTCGATTACCGTCGATGGCAAACCCCTGCAAAGTGACGAGGAATTTGTATACGCGAAGAACGGCAGCTGCGTTGCCGGCAACGGCGACCTCTACGAGATCCGCGAGGAAAACGGCGAATTCTTTGCAGATTATCTCTATACGGGTTTCGGCTCGTATGACTCCAAGGTGGGACAGTGCTTTTTCAGCGATGAGGGCGAGGTCATGTTCAAGGCGTACATGCCCAAGGAGGGCGGCGGCTACCGCTGGGAGGTGTTCCCGATGGGCATTACCGATGTGATCTCCGCGCAGGGACAGTATTTTGTGGACAAGAACCACATCCTCTGGGAGGTCGACCGTGAGAAGGATGCGGCACCGGTTGCCGCACAGATCGCGGAAAATGTGGAATGCGTGGGCATTTATCGGTACGAGGAATACCCCCTTGCCTCCATCCTCTACATCACCACGGATGGCAAAGCGAAGCTGCCGAGCACGCACAAGGAAGTGACGCTGTGCGAGAATCAGCTGGAAGAAGAGGTGGTGCATTATCTGGACGCTGCAAATTTCTCGGTCTGGTACACGGAGGACGGCAAGATGATGAGTGATCCGTCCATCGGGCATGACTATCACCTGTCACTGGACAACGTGCTGACCATTGACTGCCGCGGTGTCAAGACCGGCATCACCGATGTGGCGCAGTTTGTGGACAATGATTATGCCGAATACGGCGAAACGGTATATGCCTATTTCCTGCGCACGGACGGCAGTCTGTGGTGCTATTCGAGTGAAACAAACAGTTACTTTGAGATCCCCTTCACTGCGCCCGAACTGCTTGCAGGTGATGCAAATGCGGATGGTGCAGTGAATGTTGCCGATGTAGTACTGCTCCAGAAATACCTCCTCGGCAAAGCGGAACTCACATCTGCACAGGCAAAGAACGCGGAGCTTTGCAAGGATGGCAGCATCAACGGCTTTGATCTGGCGGTTCTGAAGAGAATGCTGCTTGCATAATGCACGAAACACACTTGCGCATCGGGAGATACTGTCCTATCAGCAGCTGAAAGAACTTGAAATGATATAATTGACGGCGCAGGCGATGCCGCAGATGCCGCGCTCATCCTGCAATATGCCGCATATGCCGGAACGGGCGGCACGCTGTCCGTGATGGATTTTCTCGAAGATCTCCTGACATAATCCCTTGTCCCCGCCCTGTACATTGCAGGGTGGGGATTTTGCGTTTTTATGCGCAAAAATCCTTGACAAAATGCAAAAAAGATGCTATACTGATATAGTGTATAGCCAGCTTTCGGGCTTGCTGAAACTTAGTAAATACATAGAGGTGATAATAGAATGAAGTATGCAGAGCTTGCAGGCAAGCCCAATGTGCCTGAAATTCAGAGAGACATGCTGAAATTCTGGAAGGACAAATCCGTTTTTGAGAAATCCGTGAACAAGGATACCGACAAGGAGATCGTGTTCTATGACGGCCCGCCTTTCCCGACCGGAAAGCCCCATCATGGTACGATCCTCGTATCCTTCATCAAGGATATGATCGCAAGATACTGGACCATGCGCGGCTACAAAGTGCCCAGAGTATGGGGCTGGGACTGCCACGGTCTGCCGATCGAGAATCAGGCAGAAAAGGATCTGGGCATTGATGACAAGAACTATATCGAGAATACCCTCGGTATCGACAAGTTCAATGACAAGTGCTTCGAGATCGTGTCCGGCAATAACGAGGCATGGAAGGAATATGTCGAGGAAATGGCACGCTGGGTCGATTATGACGGCGCGTACAAGACCATGAACCCCTCCTTCATGGAGAGCGTGATGTGGGCGTTCAAGCAGTGCTATGACAAGGGACTGATCTACAAGGATTACCGCGTAACACCCTACTGCACACACTGCGAGACATCCCTGTCCATCTCCGATACCAGAGAATCCGACTCCACCCGTCCGCGTCAGGACAGATGGATCATTGCAAAGTTCAAGACCGCTGAGGTCATTGACGGCAAGCCCGTTTACTTCCTCGCATGGACGACCACACCGTGGACACTGCCGTCCAACCTGTGTCTGGCAGTCGGTGAGGCTCTCAATTATTCCTTCGTGGATGTCGGGGAGGAGATCTTCATCGCATGTACCAACGTCCTGCCCAAGTATGACAAGATCTTCGGCAAGGAGCCTGTGACTGTCAAGGAATGCGTCGGCGCAGACCTCGTGGGCATGACCTATGAGCCGCTGTTCCCGTACTTTGCAGACCTCGCAGAAAAGGGCGCGTTCCGTGTCGTAACTGCGGATTATGTCGGCTCTGACGAGGGTGTTGGTATCGTACATACTGCTCCTGCGTTCGGTGAAGACGACTACTGGACCTGCAAGAACAATAACATCCCGCTGATCAACCCCGTGGATGCAAAGGGCAGATTCACAGAGGAAGTCACCGATTTCTACAGCGCGGACAACGACAAAAACGTCATCGAGATGAACCCCGTTGTCATCCGTTTCCTGTATGATAACGGCAAGGCTGTCGCTGACGGCACGATTGAGCATAACTATCCGCACTGCTGGAGATGTAAGAATCCGCTGATCTACAGAGCAATGGATGCCTGGTACTTCGATGTCACCAAGATCAAGAGCCGTCTGATCGAGCTGAACGAGGACATCAACTGGGTGCCCGAAACCATCAAGCACGGCAGATTCGGCAAGTGGCTGGAGAACGCCCGTGACTGGAATATCTCCAGAAACAGATATTGGAGCACCCCCATCCCGATTTGGGAATGCGACACCTGCGGCGACAGAACTGTTCTGGGCAGCGTGGACGAAATTGAACAGGCAAGCGGCATCCGTCTGGATAACCTGCACCGCCAGTTCATGGACAAGGTGACATTTAAGTGTACCTGCGAAAACTGCACCGGTACAAAGGTAAGAGTGCCTGAAGTACTCGACTGCTGGTTCGAGAGTGGTTCTGTACCGTTTGCACAGAAGCACTATCCCTTTGAGAATAAGGAATGGTTCGATTCCCATTTCCCGTCCGACTTCATTGTTGAGTACACCGGTCAGATTCGCTGCTGGTTCTATTACCTGCATGTCCTGTCCGTGGCACTCTTTGACAAGCCCTGCTTCTCCAACTGCGTGGTACACGGCACGATTCTGGCGAAGGACGGCAAGAAGCTGTCCAAGTCCTCCAGAAACTACACCGATCCCATGCTCCTGATGAAGCAGTTCGGTACGGATGCATTCCGTCTGTACCTCTACCAGACCAATGCCATGCTCGTGGGCGACCTGCTCTTTGACGACAACGGCATTCAGGACGCATACCAGCAGATCATTCTGCCGTACTGGAATGCATGCAACTTCTTCATTTCCTATGCAAATGTAGTCGGCTTCAAGCCGGAAACACTGACTGTACCGCAGTCGGATAATCAGCTTGACAAGTGGGTGCTCGCAAAGCTCCACGAGGCAACCACGGCAATTCAGGAAAATATGGATGCATATCTTGTTAACAAGTATGTAGAAAATCTCATTTCTCTCATTGACGGCATCACCAACTGGTACATCAGACGTTCCAGAAGAAGATTCTGGGATAAGGAAATGACTCCTGACAAGAAGCAGGCTCTGGAAACCCTGTACTATGTACTGGTGAACACCACCAAGCTCTTTGCTCCGGTCGCTCCGATCATTTCTGAGAAGATCTACCAGACACTGACCGATGGCTTCTCCGTACATCTTGAAGATTTCCCCGTAATTCCGGAGGAATTCAAGGATGAGCAGCTGCTTGCACAGGTCAAGCTCGTGCGCAATGTCATTTATCTTGCACACTCCATCCGCAACAAGAACAAGGTGAAGAACCGTCAGCCGCTGAGCACTCTGCGTGTGGTTCTCTCTGAATCCGCAGGCAATGCAGTCGTGGAAAGCTTCCGTGACATCATCGCAGAAGAGCTGAACGTAAAGAATGTGGAGATTCTGGAAAGCGTCGGCAGCGTGGCAGAAGTGAAGTACGCGCCGAACTTCAATGAAATCAGAAACCGTTATCCGGACAGAATTCCGGAGATCATCAAGGCTGTCAAGTCCGGCAAGT
>CALGTT010000208.1 GCA_937901485.1 uncultured Ruminococcus sp. | reverse complement strand
GGGAAATTAGTTCGGTGCCGGCTTTCTTATCCGCTTCTTTTGAAGCGGATTTTTTTATATCCCAAAGGAGTGGATTTGGTCTTTTTACACAAAGCATCCCTGCTCTTTTTTGTGCAATTGTCCCATGACATTTTTTTGAAAAATATGGTATAATTATAATAAAGATAGAAACAGTATGGGAGGAATCAGCATGAATTTGGAAAAGGGTGCATACATCGTATACCGCAACGCTGGTGTTTGCCAGGTAGTAGACATAGCAGAACAGTGTGTGGATGGAGAAAATACGGTGCTTTATTGCAAAATCAAACCGATCTCGGATCCCAGCTCTACATATTTTATCCCCATGGAGAAAACGGCAGAAAAGCTGCGTGAGCTGCTGACACGCGAGGAGATCATGAACTTGATCGATCATATGCCGCTTTCTGAAACGGAGCACGAACTATGGTCGGATAATCGGCGTGAGCGCAGAGAAATGTATTCGCAGATTATGAATAGTGATGACCATATGGCAGTACTTCGCCTGATCACATCCCTGTATTTCCGAAAGCGTGCAGCGCAGGCACAGGGCAGGCGTTTTTCTGCGATGGATGAGAATATGATGAAAAATGCGGAATCGCTCATGCTTCAGGAGTTTGGCTTTGTGCTGGAAATGACGGAATCTGCACTGCGCAGTTTCATTGACGAACGCGCGAATTACAGACAATAATCGTACAGGACTTTTCGAGAATCGAAAGTCCTGTTTTGTTGTAGTGTGCAACAAATCCTTGACAAAAATATGTATCATGGGTATAATAGAACTATCATGAACAGGAGGAAACTATGGAACAGTATCAAGTCACTGGCATGAGCTGTGCTGCTTGTGTCTCGCGTGTGGAAAAAGCGGTTTCAAAGGTGAACGGCGTTGCATCGTGTTCGGTCAGTCTGCTGACAAATTCTATGGGCGTGGAGGGAACTGCCTCTCCGGAAGCCATCATTGCAGCTGTACAGGCGGCAGGCTACGGTGCTTCACGAAAGGGCGAAGCGGTACCGAATGAACAGCCGCAGGCATTGGGGGACAGGGAAACTCACATCCTCAGGCAGAGGCTTTTCTGGTCGCTCGGATTCCTGGCAGTGCTCATGTACCTTTCGATGGGACATATGCTTGGTTTGCCGCTTCCGTCTTCGCTTCATATAAATGTCGCTGCACAGGGAATTTTACAGCTTCTTCTTGCGGCAATTGTCATGGTCATCAACCAGAAATTCTTCATCAGCGGCTTTCGGAGTCTCTGGCATCGCGCGCCCAATATGGACACGCTCGTGGCTCTCGGTTCGTCTGCCGCATTTGTTTACAGCACAGCAGAATTACTGCGCATGACTGCCGAAACTGCCCCCGATCTGCACGATTATCATTTCTATTTCGAGTCCGCCGCCATGATCCTGACGCTCATCACTGTCGGCAAAATGCTGGAATCCCGCTCCAAAGGCAAAACAGCGGATGCTCTGCGTTCTCTCATGCAGCTTGCGCCGAAAACTGCGGTTGTCCTCCGCAATGGTGAGGAAGTGGAAATCCCCGCCGCGCAGGTGCAAAAGGGAGAGATCTTTCTGGTGCGTCCCGGTGCATCCGTTCCGGTGGACGGCAAAATTCTGGAAGGTCATAGTGCCGTGGATGAATCTGCGCTGACGGGCGAGAGCATTCCGGTCGATAAGGAAGTTGGCGACATGGTTTCGGCGGCAACCATCAACCAGTTTGGTTTTCTCAAATGTGAGGCAGTCAAGGTCGGGGAGGATACTGCCCTCTCCCAGATCATCCGTCTTGTCAGTGAAACCGCCGCGACCAAAGCTCCGATCGCAAAGGTTGCGGACAAGGTTTCGGGGATCTTCGTGCCAGTGGTCATCTCCATCGCGCTGCTCACGCTCCTCGTCTGGCTGCTGACGGGCGCGGAATTCGGTTACGCGCTGGCGCGTGCGATCTCCGTTCTGGTTATCAGCTGCCCATGTGCGCTCGGACTTGCCACACCCGTGGCGATCATGGTCGGAAGCGGCAAGGGCGCAAGGAATGGCATTCTTTTTAAAACCGCCGCCGCGCTGGAGGCTGCCGGACGCACCGAGATCATCGCGCTTGATAAGACCGGTACGATCACGGAGGGAAAGCCAGCCGTCACAGGGCTGTACCCTGCGCAGGATGTTTCGGAAAATGCACTCCTGCAAACGGCGTATTCTCTGGAACAGCACAGTGAGCATCCGCTGGCGAAAGCAGTGATCGACTATGCCAAGGCGCAGAACTGCCAGCCGTCGGAGGTCACGGATTTCAAGGTGCTCGCCGGAAACGGTGTCAGCGCAGAGCTTGACGGTACGCTTCTGCTTGGCGGCAGTCTGAAATTTATTCAGAGCCGTGCAGAACTGCCGAAATCCGCGGTTTCGATGGCGCAGACGCTTGCAGAGGAGGGAAAAACGCCCCTGTTCTTCTGTCAGGATGGACAGTACCTCGGCATGATCGCC
>CALGTT010000207.1 GCA_937901485.1 uncultured Ruminococcus sp. | reverse complement strand
GTGGACGAGACTGCGCCCGCCGGACAATTCCGCAATGTCCGCTATGTCCGCACAGAGGATACGCCCGTGGAGGAGCGCGTACATGGCTTTGCCGCGGAGGGCTTTACTGTGACGCGTACCGAGGAGGTCAACGGCGAGCATGATTTCCGTTCCATGAATTATTTCATCGAGGATACGGACGGTCAGCAGCACTACATGGTGCAGCAGTTCCGCTATGACTATTTCGATGTTTCGATCAGTCCGACGCGTTTGTGGCGAACGTATGAGATCGCCGGAAAGCCCGTCATCATCATCTATGAGGAAAATCCAGAATCCCTCTGCACCTTGCTGTGGGATGACGGCTGCCATGTCTGCCTGATGAATTCGCAGTACAAGGACCTTGCCAAAATGGAGCTTCTGATGCAGGGGCAGATCACAAATTAAGGAGGAATCACTATGAAACGAATCGTATCATTTGCAGCCGCCGCACTGCTGGCACTTCCGATGCCGGCGGCGGTGTCTGCACAGGAACTGACCTATCCGGAGAATTACAAGGACTATCAGGCAATGATCGCGGAACATCCGGACTTTTACCGCATTGAGGAGGACAGTGTCTACTTCATGCCGCACAGCCTGATGGGGGACGCTGACCTGATCGTCAGCTCCGAAGCCGGATGCGCCGTCACCGGCGTGGACTACGGCTATGTCTTCACGCCCGAAAAGGACGGCAGGTATGTGATCGTACTGGAAGAGAACATGCAGGATGGTGTGAGCAATGGCGAGATCATTGCGGATGTGCGCTACAAAAACAAGCACGCCTATGTTGTGGATGTGGAAAACGGCGCAATCACGGTCAGCTATGAGGGCAGCAGCGACGGAAAGACTGCCATTGATGATACTCCCTGCGTGGAGGACAGCCTGTATTTTTCCTACGTCAACGGCGAACTGCCGGGCAGCTATGACCGCTATTTCACCACGGTTTATGGCTACAACAGGGTGCAGTCCTATTTCTGCCTGAATTCCGAGTATCAGGAGAAGCTCTACAACACCGATGTCACCACATCCGACAACAAGGTCGCCTACTGCGGTATGCAGATGGGTGTGGCGAGCAGCGTGATAACGGACGATGTACAGGCATTATCCATTGTGCGTGCAGTCGGTGACGGGGATGTGGTCATCACGCTCAACGAAACCGAGGACATCGCCCTGACCGTGGAGGGCGGCGTGCTCCGCTATGCACAGGAGTCCGGCGATCCGCCGTTCGTGCCCACCGATTTTGACAGTGCGCTGGCATTCTGGAACAAGTACGGAGCTGTGCATATTGAGAACGGCCTGCTGTATGTGATGTTCCGCGAAACCACCAATACTGCCTATTCCTACGAGGTCGTGCCGACCACCGATGTGATGGCAGAGGTGTACTACGGCATCTGCGAGAAATCCGCGGCGAATAACAAGTTCGAGATCGTGGTCTACAAGCCGTTTGCGGACGGCACGTTCACCGTGGATCTGCACCGTTTCTACGGAGAGTCGAGCCGCATCGACACGAGCTATGATTTTGCGGTCGGCACGGACGGCAGTATTACACAAACGGATTTTCGTGCCCTTGTGCCGGACTGCATCACGGAATACGGCGATTTTCTGGAGAAAAACGGCACAGTGTCCGTGCAGGGAAGGTATGTTGTGTACTGCGGTGACATCAATTTCAGCACGGGCAGTACGCTGAACATGGAGCAGAACGGCACAGCGGAGTTTGTGCAGATCGCGGAGATTCCTTGTGTGAGACTGGATACCCAGCCCGCAGTTTCCGGCAGTACCTCCCAAATGGTCTATGTGTACGAGGCAGTTTCCGACGGCACGGTGGATGTGACATGGAGAGTCGGTCGGGAATGGGATCTGGAAAATTCTACGGTCAGCAGTGTCAGCAAGCAGTACACCGTCACAGAAAACGGCGCAGTCATCAGTGAGCAGAGTGATTTGATGGGTGACTGCAATACTGATGGCAAACTATCCATCATTGACTCCATCATGCTCCAGAAATACCTTCTCTGCACAGGAAATCTCACCGCACCGCAGAATGCGGACATGTGCGAGGATGGCGTGATTGACGCATTCGATCTTGCAATGATGAAGAAAATGCTGATTGAAAAGAATGCAGAACAGACACCTGAAAATATGCCTGTTATCATGGACTATTATGATGCAGTGACGGATGCGGAACGGGAAAACCTCTGGAAAACGCTCTCCGACCAATACCCCGATATGGATTTTTCGGATTTTACATTCGTCCATGACCCCGACCATTCGCTGTCGGATTACTGCAACGGCAAGCTGTTCTCGATCTATTACAAGAACATGCTCCTTCACGGCTATGGCAATATCAATTGTGATGCCAATGTCTTTGCCGTTGTCGGAGATACCAATGCTGTCAATTTCGTGGTCGATCCGAAGCTCTTCGCACAGGTCGATCTGAAACAGGAAATACTGTCACCGCTGGATGTCCTTCCCACCTGCATTGATGTGGAAACACCGGAGCTGATTCTCTATGTGGATACCATCGGGGAAAATCCTCCTCGACTCGCCTACAGAGCTGTGGATGTCCGACACGATGGGGAATATATTCTGGATGCAGTGACGGGCGAGAGCATCGAATATATTCCGTACTATGTTGTATAAAAACAGGAGGTTTACTATGAAAAAGAAAATCTTTGCAGCAGTCACAGCATTCCTGCTGTCCCTCACACCCCTGACAGCACATGCCGGTGCGATTCTGGTCGAGCCGGAAGAGATAGATCTGACAGACTATACCACCGATTGTGATGCCCTGAAAAAGGCAGATTCTGTGATGTTCTCCGGCAATCAGGCACTCATCACCTATGAACTGCCTGTGATGACGGAGGGCTGTGAGATCATACCGAACACAATGGAATGGGAGGTCTACGGCACAGCGGATGTGACCTTTGAAACGGACAGCTTTTTCAAGAGTGTGTCCTATGAGGAAAACTACGCCAACACCTACTGCCTGATCACCGCCAATTCCCCCGGTTCCGTCCATGTTGTTGGAACGGAATATTCCCTCTACGATTCCGATGGAACGGAGTTCTATTTCAATCTCACAGTCGGAGAGGACGGCAATTTTGCGGAAACTGTGGATATGGATAATCCCATCGAACCGATCGTTTCCGAGGAATCCGTCTATTTCCCCAAACCGGATGCACCTTGTCAGTTTGATCTCATCGTCAGCAGCAATCAGGAATCCGCTGTCACACATGACAAGGACGGCTGTACCTTCACACCGGAGGAAGACGGCAGCTATGTCGTTTCGACACGGAGCTACTGCGAGGAGATCGTAGGATGCGGCACATCCGAAGTCCCCGGTCATTTCCACTATTTCTATCCAGTGCTGACCAATTATACGGTCAGTGTAGTAGCCGGTGAGATCACAGTCACGGAGAAGGGCAGCAGGAGCTGGTATTCCGAGAAACAGATCAGCAAGGAAGTGACGGCGATCAATGAACTGCTATCTTCAGGGGATATAGAAGCCCTTGCCTGTTTCAATGTCTACGCCGCCGAGCCGGATGATGTGATGCATGGTGCGTATTTCTCCTTTATCAATGGATATCTTCCGTCGGTGCAGGGGTATTATAAAAGCTACATCACAAATGTTTACACGGGATATAGGACGGATTCGTATTTCTGCGTGAACCACTCCTACTCCGACATCGTGCCGATTGAACCCAGAGTGCAGGCTCTGGAACAAGATATCGTAACTCTGACAACGCAATTCACCACCGCCAGCACCTGTAACGGCGACCTGACAGCATGTAGTCCTGACATGATGCAGCTGACAAGGATCTATGCGGATGAAACGCTGGAGGGCGATCTGACAGTCGTTGTGGATGGCAAGGAAGAATATCTGCTGACCGTGAAAAATGGCGTGTTCCACAACCGGAAAGCCGCGTCCGAACTCATGGGTGACTGCAATGCGGACGGCAAATTCTCCGTTCTTGACATCATCATGCTGCAAAAGTATCTGCTTGGCAATGGCAGTCTGACCGCACCGCAGAATGCGGATCTGTGTGCGGACGGTGCTGTGAATGCGTTTGATCTTGCGGTGATGAAGAAGCATTTGCTTGCAGTATAAACAGAAAAACCCACAGGGTTCAGCCCTGTGGGTTTGCTTTATGATGCAAGAAGCTCACGCTTCATGACGGCAAGGTCAAAGGCATCGAGTGTGCCGTCCTCGGAGAGATCCCCTGCCTGCCAATCGGCAAGTACGGCATCCGGTGCACAGAGCAGCCATTTCTGAAGTGAAACTGCATCCAGTACGGAGAACACGCCGTCCGCATTCACATCACCGCGGACTGCGGAAACCGTCAGCTCCTCCTTGATGACCGAAAGCAGAGAGTACTCCCCTGCCGCATCCTGCGATACCTCCCAGATCATGATACCGCCGAAATCCCGTGCCAGCGTGCATTTTTCACGCATGGTCGCTGCGCCGTTGTAGGCAATGCCGCTGTAGAGATCCTTGTCATAATTCGCGGCATCCGATGCGATCAGCTCGGAAAAGGGAACGTAGGAATTCCAGTCGAGTGCACCATCCGCCGTGTAGCCCCTGCCATAGAACGGCACGCCCAGCACCAGCCTCTCCTTCGGGAGCTTCTTCTGCACATGGAAGTATTGCAGCGAGGTCTGCGCAAACTCCATATCGGCGTGGGAGCTTTCGTCTGCGTCATTGTCGTATGCCATGACGTTGACAAAATCGAACAGTTCGAAAGTCTCCGGTGCGACCTTGACGGCAACCCACTGCGCGGATGCCGTGGACAGCTCATAGCCGCGTTCGTCACAGAGCACACGCAGGGAGGACACCCAGTCGGCATAATACTTCCAGATCTCATGCCCCGAACCCAGCTCAATGTCAAGGTCAATGCCGTCAAGCTGGTAGGTTTCGCAGTAGATCATGATCTTCTCATTGAAGTCCGCCATTTCCTC
>CALGTT010000206.1 GCA_937901485.1 uncultured Ruminococcus sp. | reverse complement strand
TTTCTCCGCCGTCGGGGGATTGAGCCGCGACTGGAGAGCTTTGTTCAGCTCGACCACGCCCAGCGTGCCGCGCCTTGACGGACAGATGACCTGAATGTCATGGGTGGGGGAGTACTGGTAGGCGTTGGGCAGGCGGCGGCAGACAAGGTCGAGCACCAGCTCGGAAACCTGCGGAAATTCGAGTCGGTGGAAAAAGAAGAAGTCATTGTCCTTTTTCGTCAGATCGGGCATTTCGCCGTGTACGATCCTGTGTGCATTGGTGACGATGCAGCTCTGCTGTGCCTGCCGGAAGATCTCCTTCAGCTCAATGACGGGCATACATTTGCTGTCGATCAGGTGGCGCAGGAGATTGCCCGCACCCACGGAGGGGAGCTGGTCGCTGTCTCCGACGAGGATGACCTTGCAGCCGAGCGTAAGCGCACGCAGGAGGTTGGAAAAGAGCAGGACATCCACCATTGACATCTCGTCCACCACAAGTACATCGCATTCCAGCGGATTTTCCTCGTTGTGGACAAATTTCTGACCGCCCGCAGGATCAAACTGCACCTCCAGCAGGCGGTGGATGGTCTTGGCATCGTAGCCCGTCAGGTCGGAAATACGCTTTGCCGCGCGTCCTGTCGGTGCGGCAATGAGCACCCGAAAGCCCTGTTTTTCATATAGTGCGATGATGGCGTTGAGCGTGGTGGTTTTGCCCGTGCCGGGGCCGCCGGTGAGGATGAGCAGTCCGCGTGACAGTGCCGACTGGATCGCCTCGCGCTGGAGAGCGGCATATTCAATGCCGCGGCTGCGCTCTGCCTCGCTGATCATTGTACTGTAATCGTGCTCATTGCGCCCCCCAAAATCGCGCATCACACCGATGCGGTCGGTGATGTAACGCTCCGCGCGGTAGTATTCTTTCAGATAGACGAATTCCCGTTCGCCCTTGTGATATTCCACAATGGTTTCTGTTTTCAGCTCCTCCTGATACGCCGCATAGAACGCGGATTCGTTCACTTCAAGGAACTCGCAGACCTTCGGCGCAAGCCGGTCAAGCGGAATGCAGGTATGCCCTGCCCCTGCATTGTGCCGAAGAATGTGGACCATGCCTGCCCCGATACGACAGTTTGCGTCCTTGGGGATGCGCAGGTCGTGGGCGTAGCTTTCCACTGCCTGAAACTGCATTCCAATCTCCTCGCCGCACATCAGGTAGGGGTTCAGCTCGACCACATCGCGGCATTTTTCGCCCCACACGCGGAACGCGCGCATGGCATAGCGCGATTTGATGCCGAAATTCTCAAAATAGGAGATCACGCCGCGCAGTGCAAAGATGTGTTTCGCCTCATTTGCGACCTCCTCGCACTTGGCTTTCGACATGCCGCGCACCTCCATCAGGCGCATCGGCTCGTTCTCCATGATCTCCAGCGTCCGCGCACCGAACGTGTCCACGATCTTTCCGGCAAGCACCTTGCCGATGCCCTTGATGACACCGGAAGAAAGATAGCGGCGGATGCTGTCCGTGGTATTCGGGAGCTTGCGTTCACAGGATTCCGCCTGAAACTGCGGCCCGAAGCGCGGATGTGTGATGTACTCACCGTAGAGCGACAGGCATTCGCCCTCGTCGATATCCCCCAGTTCGCCAACCACTGTGATCGGTTCACCGCCCGCGTCAAGGTCGAGCACGACATAGCCGTTCGCCTCGTTACGGAACAGGATATTTTCCACAGTTCCCTCAATATGCAGAGCCTCCGCCATTTTCTTCACCTCCGGCGCAAAAATACATACATTTACATTATACTACATTTTGGGGGGAATTGCAACCATCTGCACTGTTTTTTTCAGACTCCGCCAAAATCTCCATTCTTGTATGGAGCAGCACACAGGTCTGCGACAGTGACAGGCACGAGAAAAAATCATACTGCCGTGCCATTTCCCGGCAGAGCTGTTCGGTTTCCGCATCACCGTCGGCATACACCAGCACCATGCTCTGCATCACCGCGCTGTCCATCCATGCGATCTGTCCGGCGAGAAGCTCCAGATAGGCTTTGGTCGAGGGCATGGCATTGTGCACGGGCAGTACGGAAAAGGGAACAAGCTCACGCATCGGATGCAGCGGTCGGGGCAGAAGCAGGCTGAATGTCAGAAATCCACCAATGCCGGCAAGCAGCAGAAGCGCGATCCATAGCATAGCGTCCATCAAATCACTCCAATTTTAATGAATTTGAGATAGTACATTTTATGCAAATCTCCTAAAGATGTGAAAATCAAAAAAAAATCCAAAATCCTATGGAAAAATTTCCGGAGATATGGTATAATATAAGGAAACAGAAAAATTTTCAGGAGGTCTGTACATGCTCCCGATGGATTGCCATACACATACATACTGTTCACCCGACAGCGACGCACCGGCGGCACTCATGCTTGCCCGTGCGCAGGAGCTTGGCATCCGCGCGTATGCGCTGACCGACCATATCGAGCTGTGCCGCTTTTATCCGCAGGGCTTCTATGCGGTGAAGGCAAGGAACGAGGAGGATTTCTTCGATTACGCTGCACGCTATGAGCAGTCCATGCAGCAGAACCAGATGGCAAAGGAGCTGTACCGCGGTGAGATGCAGATCATCAGCGGCATTGAGATGGGCGAACCGAACGCGGATTTCGCACTTGCCGAGAGCCTTTTGCAGGACAAGCGGCTGGATTTCGTGATCGCATCCCTGCATGAGCTGCCCGACAAGCTGGATTTCTACTTCCTCGACTATGCACAGGAGGATGTGGACGCACTGCTCGATGCCTATTTTGCGGAGCTTCTGAAGATCTGCCGGTGGGGAAAATTCGATGTCCTCGGACATCTGACCTATCCCATGCGCTACCTTGCGGATGCCGGAATTACGGTCGATCCGGCAAAATGGCGTGACAGGGCGGCGGAATGCCTGAAGGCAGTCATCCGCAACGGCAGGGGAATTGAGATCAACACCTCCGGTTTCCGCCAGAAGTACGGCAAGCCCTTTCCCGATCGGGATTATCTGGAGCTGTACCGTGATCTGGGCGGCAGCATCCTGACGCTTGGCTCGGATGCGCACAGTCCGGAGGATGTCGGCGGCGGCATTGCAGAGGGCGCAGCCCTTGCGAAAGCCTGCGGCTTTGAGAAGGCTTACTATTTCCTGCGGCATGAGCCGCATTCCATAGAACTCTGATATTCAGGAGGTAATGCATATGACAAACGAATTACTGGATCTGCTCCGGCAGAACGCAAGACTGACCAACGCCCAGCTTGCCGACATGCTCGGCAGTACCGAGGAGGAGGTCGCAGCGGAGATCCACCTCTTAGAGGTTAAGGGCATCATCCGCGGCTACAGCGCGATCATTGATGACGAGCTTGCCAAGAGCAATGAGGTGGAAGCCATCATCGAGCTGCGCGTGACTCCCAAGCGTGACTGTGGCTTTGATGAGATCGCAAGAACCATTATGATGTATGATGAAGTCGAGAGCGTTTCCTTGATGTCCGGTTCCTATGACCTGTCTATCTGTGTCAAGGGCAGCACACTCAAGGAAGTGGCACTCTTTGTTTCCCAGAGACTTTCCGCACTTGAGGGCGTGGTTTCTACCGCCACCTCCTTTGTGCTTAAGCGTTACAAGGAAAAGGGCATCTTTATTGCCGAAGAAGAACAGGACGAAAGGGGCTTGATTTGTCCGTGATGAATTATCAGAACATCTTGTCCGAACGTGTGACGAATATGAAGCCCTCCGGCATCCGGAAATTCTTTGACCTTGCCGCACAGATGGATGATGTCATCAGCCTCGGCGTTGGCGAGCCGGATTTCCAGACACCGTGGAGCATCCGCAAGACCGCCATCAATGTGCTGGAGCGCAAGCGCATCGTCTATACGGCAAACTCCGGTCTGATGGAGCTGCGTAAGTCCATTTCCGGCTATCTGAAGCGTAAGAATAATCTTGATTATGACGGCGAGCACGAGATCATCGTGACGGTCGGCGGCTCGGAAGCCATTGACATGGCGATCCGCGGCGTGATCAATCCCGGCGATGAAGTCCTCATTGTAGAGCCGAGCTTCGTCTGCTATGCACCCATCGTGGAGCTGACCTGCGGCGTGCCCGTTGCGATCCCCACGAAGGAAGAGAATAAATTCAAGCTCACCGCGCAGGAGCTGCGTGAGAAGATCACCGACAAAACCAAGCTCCTCATCCTGCCCTACCCGAACAATCCCACGGGCGGCATTATGACGCGCGAGGATCTCGAAGCGATCGCAGAGGTACTGCGCGGCACGGACATCATGGTGCTGTCCGACGAGATCTATTCCGAGCTGACCTACGGCGGCAAGCACTGCTCCATTGCGGAGCTGGAGGGAATGCGTGAGCGCACCCTGCTCGTCAATGGCTTTTCCAAGGCATTTGCCATGACCGGCTGGAGACTCGGCTATCTCTGTGCACCGGAGCCTGTGATCTCCCAGCTTGTGAAGATCCACCAGTATGCCATCATGAGCTCCCCGACCGTCAGCCAGTATGCGGCGATCGAGGCACTGGAAAACTGTGACGGGGAAGTACAGCACATGGTCAAGGAATACAATGTCCGCCGCCGCTATCTGGTGGAGGCATTCAACCGTATCGGACTGACCTGCTTTGAGCCGGAGGGCGCATTCTATGTGTTCCCCTGCATCAAGAGTACGGGACTTTCGAGCGAGGAGTTCTGCGAACGTCTGCTGGAAGCGGAAAAGGTGGCAGTTGTACCGGGCAATGCGTTCGGTGACAGCGGCGAGGGCTTTGTGCGCGTATCCTATGCGTACTCGCTCAAACACCTGATGGAAGCCGTTTCCCGTATTGAAAAGTTCATTCGTGAACTGCACCAGTGAGGGCGGCATGAATCGGAAAATGACACTTCGCTGTCACGCGAAAATCAACCTCTCGCTCGATGTCACCGGCAAACGCGAGGACGGTTATCATACCTTGGAAAGCATTTTTCAGTCGGTGACTGTATACGATATACTGACCGTTTCCGTACAGGACGGCAGCGGCATCGTACTGCGGTGCAGTGTGCCCGGTCTGCCGTGCGATGAGCGCAATCTTGCCTACCGCGCGGCGCAGGCAATGCTGGAAGCATCCGGAAAGAAATGCAGGATCACAATGCACCTGCAAAAGCACATTCCTTCCGGTGCAGGCATGGGCGGCGGCAGTGCGGATGCGGCAGGTGTGCTGTTTGCACTCAATAAGCTCATGGACTGCGGCTTTTCCAACGAAAAGCTGCGAGAGATCGGCATAAAGCTCGGTGCGGATGTCCCGTTCCTGCTTCTGGGCGGTACAGCCCTTGCGCAGGGCATCGGTGAGATCCTGACACCGCTGCGCAGTCTGCCGAAGCTGCCGGTCGTCTTGCTCAAGGGCAGACAGGGGATCTCCACCCCAAAGGCATATGCGGCGATTGATGCGCTCGAAGCTCCGTTCCACCCGGACACGGCGCAGATGCTGCGTGCAGTGGAAACGCAGGATATTGACCTGCTGGCAAAGCACTGCGGCAATACATTTGAAGATGCGGCTGCACTTGCGGATGTAGAACGCGCAAAGGCAGCACTGCTGGAAGACGGCGCAAAATGCGCTGTGATGACGGGCAGCGGCTCGGCAGTGTTCGGGATCTTTCCGGATAAGCAGAGCGCGGATGCCTGTGCAGAAAAAAGAAGGACGGAATTCGTATTTGCGCAGTCGTGTATCACGACTGCTGAACCCCAGCGGGTACTGCCGGCACGCAGATCGCCCCGCAGGAACAGATATCGAAAACGCTGACAGGAGATGGATAGAATGAAAAAGATGACAGCGGCTCTGTTATGTGCCGCGCTTACCCTGCCGTCGTGCAGCGATCTGTCTGCATATGCAGAGGGTACAACAGCATCCTCCCTGCATATCGGACATTTTGACACCTACGAGCAATATGAAGCGGCGTGCCTGACACCCCGCATGGTAAAAGCCCCCATCGTCGATGACGGTGTGACCGAGGCAGCGGATGATCTGCCGTTTGCCTACGACATGCGCAAGGCAGGTCTGAGTACGCGTGCCAAGCGTCAGGGGATGTACGGCACCTGCTGGTCATTTGCGGCGATGGCTTCCATGGAAACCGCACTTGCGGCAGAAAAGCCGGATATCGACCTTTCGGAATGGCATATGGCATACTATATTTACTCCGATCTTTTTGGCTACAAGCGCAATACGGATGTGGATGTATTCAACAACGGCGGCAATTTCAACATGATCGCCCCCATGCTCTGCGGCTGGCTTGGTCCTGTGGAGGAAGCGGACTGCCCCTATGAGAACAGGGATGTCCTCAACGCGGACATTACGCTGGAGGAATTGCAGCAGCAGGCGGATTATCATGTGACTGACGCTGTGCAGTTCCCGTACTGGACAAACAGCACGGACAGCCTCCAGGAGGAGCAGGCAAATGAGATCAAGCGTGCGGTCTATGATGGTCACGCGGTTTCCCTCAGCTATTATGACAAGAAAACCTGCTTCAATCAGGAAACCAACGCCTACCATTATTCCGGTGATCCCAAAGCGGAAGCATCGGGCGGTGAATACCATGCGGTGAGCATCGTCGGCTGGGATGATGGCTATGCTGCGTCGAATTTCAACAATCCTCCGTCCCGTGACGGTGCATGGCTTGTGAAAAACAGCTGGGGCACGGACTGGGGCGACGGCGGTTATTTCTGGCTGTCCTATGCGGAAACCTCCGTGTATGAAGCCTATTATCTGGACGCTGAGCCGGTGAAAATGCATACGAAGAACTACCAGCATGACACCTATGGCTGCGGCGTGGCACTTTCTGTGGAGGAGGCAGACACCTCCGGCATGATGGCGAACGTCTTTACTGCGGAAAGTGATACATATATTACGGATGTAATGGTCTATACCGCAATGGCGGATGAATCCTATGACATTACGATCTACACCGACCTGAAAAACAGCAGAATGCCGACCTTCGGCACGGCATCCGCAGTGACCTCCGGCAAGCTCAGCAATATGGGCTATCATACGGTGTCTCTTGACCAGCCGGTGAAGGTGAACAAGGGCGAGAAATTCTCCGTTGTGGTGAAGCTCAGCGGCGATGCCGGTCAGCATATCACCTGTGAAGCGGCTTACCGCAGTACCTCGACCTTTGAAAACGGTACAGTGGAGGTCTATGACGGCTACCTGATGACAACGGATATGCTCAAGCGTGATTTCAACAGATATGAGAGCTTCTACAGTGCCGACGGCATGTTCTGGCATGATATGTATGACGAAACCGTTGAGGACACCTATACTTATGAGGACGAAAACGGTGCACCTGTAAAGGTGGAATCCCTGACCGTTCTGGGCAATGTCTGCGTCAAGGCACTGGCGCAGGATGCAGGAACAGTTCTCTTTTCCGAGTATGCAGACTCCCTGCCGCTGGGTGAGGAGATTCATCTGAGAAGTCCGGAGGGCGGCACGATCCGCTACAGTCTGGACGGCGGTGCGACCTATCAGACCTACAGTGCACCGATCCGTTTTGACGGTGACATGACGATCACCGCATATGTGGAGGGGATCGGCACACACTATACCCAGACCTACACCGCACGCAGCGCAGAGCTGACCTATCTTGACTGTGTAGTGGACGGCGTGCATGAACCGCTGACATTCCGTAAGAATGCGGATGGTCAGTACGAAGCGGAATATCCCGATCAGTCTGCAAAGCCTGCGGAAGTATCGCTCTATCCCGTCACGACGGGCAGTGTCACCTGTGGTGATACAACGCTTTTGTCGGGCGAGGTGACAGCTGTGAAGGCGGACGGCGATACCCTGACGCTGAAGGTTTCGCAGGAAAACTGTGCGGACACGGAATATGTGATCCGTTTCACATCTGGTTCAGCGGAGCTGCTGCTCGGCGATGCGGACAACAACGGCAAAGTGACCGCAGAGGATGCGGCACAGGTGCTGATGTATGCAGCTGCAGTCGGCGCAGGTGAAGAACCGGAGCTGCCGGATGCGGACTGGAACAAGCGTGCGGATTATGACGCGGATGGGGATATTGACGCGGCGGATGCTGCCGGTATCCTGATCGCAGCTGCCAAGTCCGGTGTATAGGAGGAATTATGTTACATCTGATAGAATCATTACCGATGGGTACTGCCCAGCTTGTCGGCTTCGTGCTCGGCATGGTGCTGACCGCTCTGGGCATCAAGTGCTTCGGGAAATATCTGCCCAAGGATCAGGGCAGGGAATTTGCTGTCAACGGCGCATTGTCCGTTGGCAAGACACGCGGTGTCGGTATCGTCATGATCGTGGCACTCGTCATTGCAAGTATTATTTCTGTTCCGCTTACGGTGGAGTACATCATCTACCTTGCCGCATTGTTCATAGAAATGATGAGCGGTTATCTGGATGATGCCTCCGAAAAGCCGTGGGGCGAGCTGAAAAAGGGCATCATTGACATGGTGGTAGCCGTCGGCGTATCCATCACTGTCTACTACTTCCATGGCGGCACGATCTGGCTGCCGCTGTTCGACCAGTATTTCACCATTCCGGCGGTGCTCTACGTCATCCTCGGCACGATCCTGATCTGGGCGAGCATCAACGTGACCAACTGTACCGACGGCGTGGACGGTCTGTGCTGTTCCCTCGTGATGGTGACGCTCTCCGCGTCCGTGCTCCTGCTGTACATGGCGGAGGAGCAGAACGGCATGATGAACATCGTGCTCATCATGCTCGGTGTCCTGCTGGTGTACCTCTGGCTGAACTGCTCTCCGAGCAGCGTGCTCATGGGCGATGCCGGCTCGCGTTCACTGGGACTTCTGCTGGCACTGGCATTCATGGTTTCCGGCACGCCGGTGTTCTGGATCCCGATGACCATCATGCTCATCATTGACGGCGGTCTGGGACTTGTCAAGCTTACGGTGATCCGTGTGTTCAAGGCAAAGGATTTCATGAAGAATCTCCGCACGCCCATCCATGACCACGCAAGAAAGAACAAGGGCTGGAGCGACACACAGGTTGTCATCCGCTTCACACTGTTACAGATCCTGATCTGTGCGGTGGGACTGATCTTTATGTTTGTTTTGAGATAATCACAAAAAGGAACTTCTGATCTGTTTCAGAAGTTCCTTTATCCTTAAAGAGCGAGGTATATAGCCAATGAAGTACAGAAACATGCTGACTTTGCTGCTGACAGCCGTAATGCTGACAGTAATGACAGGCTGCTCGGAAGATACCGCGGAGCATTCTGAACCCGAACAGACAGCATCGGCACAGATGCAGACAGCCGCCGAATCCGCCGGAACGGAGGAGACAGGCGCAACACGCAAGGTATCCCTTGACGGAAAACCGGTTGAAACCTTCCCGACCGCTGTTCCCCTGCCGCCCGAAACAACGCAGGCATCAACCGAAACAGAAACCACCGCCGCGACCGCTGAAACGGCATATCCCGATTTCTCCGATGCGGCTTTGAAACGCTATGCGTTTGAAAATTCAGAAACACGGTTTGTCAACTGTGCTTATCCGGAATTTGGCACGGAGATGGAACACGCGGATGCGGTCAATGCCATCGTCCGTGAATTTGCCGAGGAGCTGATCCGCGAAAATACCAGCGTCAGCACATGGACGACAAAGGACGAAGCGCCGGTGTTTGATCTGACATGGGGCGCGGATGCACCCTGCACAGAGGAAAGTGATGCCCTTGTGAGCTTTAATGCGGACTACACCATCACACGCATGGATGAGAAGTACGTCAGCATCCTGTTCAAAAGCGATTACTACATGCTCCGCGCGGCGTATCCGTTTACCGATGCACAGGGGCTTGTGATCGACATGCTGGCAATGAAAGCCGTATCCCTCGCCGATCTGTATACGGTGGATGAAGCCTTCACCGAGTTTGTACACGATGCAGCAGATCAACACAAACAAACTGCACTTGCAGAAAAGTTAGGTGTTTCACCGGAGGGGCTGCTGGGGGGAACAGTGTATCCTGATCTGGAAACACTGACTGAAGCCAATACCTCTGCCAGAACATCGATTTCTGTTTTCATGTATCCTGATTCACTTGGTATTTCCATCCCGATCCAGCACGCGCTGGGAGATCATTATGAGATTACGATCCCGTATGAGGAATTGGAGCAATTTGCAAAATAAAAAACCTGCCGATGCGCTGCTTGCATCGGCAGGTTTTTCATATACATTTGTACCACTTTGTTACACCGAATTCTTCTGCAATTTTGCGGCATTCCTCCGCAGAATCCCAGCAGTCATCCTGTACGGCTGTCCAATCAGAATTGCAGTAAAAGAGATAAAACTTCACATCATTGTCATACTGACAAATCGCAAGATAGCGGATGTCCTTGCCAGTGAATTGTGAGAGGTTATTGACTTCAGTGTATTCGAGCACCTTTGCATCATCAAGCATATCAGGGAAGCTTTGGAACTGCAAATATTTCCCCATCACATCATGAAGCTCCAGAAAAGGGTTGCTTTTTAGTGGCATCCCCGTTTCACGGTGCACAAGATGAAAACAGCTGTCACTGGCGTATCCGTCCAGATAGGTAAGCAGTTCATTCATCATTTCAAAGGTAACTTGATACAGCATATCCTCAGGCGATTTCTGACTGCAATCCTGCAAGGTGTTCAGAATGCTTTGTTTCTGCAAGCATTTGAGCATTTGAAAAAACTGATTTTGCTGTTCGTTCATGCTCTGTCTCACTGTTTCCTCAACTGAATTTTCGGATGTGCCACAGCCCTCTGGAACTGCGAAAGTGCACGCGACAGAGCCGCTACCGGAAGTCCCACCACATTATTGTAGTCCCCCTCGATGCTCCGCACCAGCAGGCAGCCGAAGCCCTGAATGCCATACGCGCCTGCCTTGTCGAACGGCTCGCCCGTATCCAGATACTGCTCGATCTCCGCATCCGTCAGTTCGTAGAATGTCACGTTGGTTTCCGTCGTGAACACAGAGCTTTTATTGCCGAGGTACAAAGCCGTGCCTGTCATGACCTTGTGTGTCTGACCGGAAAGTCTGCGGAGCATCCGGAAGGCTTCCTCACGGTCAGCGGGTTTGCCCATGATCTCGTCCTCCAGCACCACGATCGTGTCACAGCCGATGACGATATCCTCCGGAAACTGCGCCGCCGCCGCCTTTGCCTTCACATCTGCAAGATACACCGCCGCGATCTCCACCGGAATGCCGGCAGGCAGTGTTTCGTCCGCATCCACCGGATGCACGGTGAAATCTTCTGTAATGCGTTTCAAAAGCTCCTGCCGTCTCGGAGAAGCCGATGCTAAAATCAGTCCCATATGAACCATCCTTTCAAAGTGATTGTCTGTATCTATGATACCATATTTCAGGAGAAATTGCAAGGATTTTCAGTTGAGGCTTGCTATTTCCTCCCAAATGTGCTACAATATAGAAAAACAAACCGGAGGAATCGCATGAAATTAGTAGTACAGCGTGTGACAGAAGCATCCGTCACCGTCGAAGAGAAATTAGTCGGCAAAATCGGCAGGGGCTATGTCGTCCTGCTTGGCGTGGGTGAGAACGACACCGAAGCCGTGGCAAAACAG
>CALGTT010000205.1 GCA_937901485.1 uncultured Ruminococcus sp. | reverse complement strand
ATCGACGATGACATGGATGATTACAGCGAGGAGGAGGAATAATCTATGAGCTATACACCTTTTGACGCCATTCAGATTGGCATTGCTTCTCCGGAAATGATCCTCTCCTGGTCTCACGGCGAGGTCAAAAAGCCCGAGACCATCAACTACAGGACTTTGAAGCCGGAAAAGGGCGGTGTGCCGAACTGCAGCGCAAGCTGCAGGGCATCGTCCGTTTTTTGTACCTCTGCGCGTACCTGTGCAAGGTCGATGCACGGCTTGCAGGCAAGCATCATGCCGCGGCTGGTTTCGTTCGAGGTGAACGCTGCCGCCTGTGCAAGTACCTTGTCCAGCTCTAAAACCTGTTCAAAAGACTTCATAAAGCCTCCTTTGTTATGATAAGGGCGTTTGCACCGCCCGGTAATAGTCGAGTGCCGGAAAGCGATGATCACAGTGATACTGCAAAAACTGCTCGGCAAACAGGCTGAGCATGTTCATGCAGTCCTCCTGCAGACGGAACGAAAAGATGCGCTCCAGATCCTGCAAGACGATGTGCCGGATCGCCTGCAATACTGCCGCAGGCAGCTCCGCGCCCGTTTCAGTATCACTGCACTGCGCACAGCAGAAGCAGCCCTCCTCAATCGAAAAGCGCAGCTTCTCCGGCAGGTATGCACCGCATTTGCGGCACATCACCACATCCGGCATGAAGCCGAGCAGTGCCGCCATGCGCAGTTCAAAGATCGCTTTGAGCATGTGCTCCGGATATTTCTGTTCCGAAAGAAAATGCAGGCAGTTGAGCAAAAGCCGCTGGATCTCGCGGGTGCTTGCCTGCGGGAGCACGGAAAACTGGATGATCTGCGAAAAATAAGAAGCCAGCGCAACTGCGGTAATGGACTCGCGCAGTGCGTAGAAGATTTTGATCGGAGACACGCTGTCGAGTATGTACCCGCGTTTCCCCTTGCGCAGACAAAAGGCGGAATATGCAAACAACTGTGTTGCACATCCGCTTTTGCTGCTGATCTTGCCCGCGCCCCTGACCAGAACCTCAAGAACGCCCAGCTCATCCGTCAGAATATCAATGAATTTATCTTGTTCACCGACCGGCTTCTGTGTCAGTACAACACCCTTCACTGTCAGTAACACAATTACTTCCTTTCTCAGCGGCATAATGCAGATAATCCGCAATGCTGCCGCTTTCGGTAAATCGTTTCCAAAGCTCATCCGTGTACATATGACATCCCTCCGCCGATAGTATCCGCAGGAGGGATGCAAAATATCACTGGGAGATCATTCCTCGGACAGTCCGAAGCTCCGGATCAGTCCTTCCTTGTTGCGCCAGCCCTCCTTGACCTTGACAAAGCACTGGAGGTTGACCTGAATTTCAAAGAATCGCTCCAGATCGCGTCTTGCGGAGCTTGCGATCTTTTTGAGCATACTGCCCTGCTTGCCGATGATGATGCCCTTGTGGGAATCGCGCTCGCAGTAGATGACCGCTGAAATATCCAGCAGATCCTTGTCGTCACGCTCACGCATCGTTTCCACCGTCACCGCAATGCCGTGCGGTACTTCCTCATTGAGCAGGCGCAGGAGCTTTTCGCGGATCATCTCCGCCGCCAGAACGCGCTCCGGCTGGTCGGTGAAGGAATCATCGGGGAAGAAATGTACGGACGGCTTCGCCAGCTCCTCCGCCGCTGTCATGATCTCGTCGATGCCGTCTTTCTGTGACGCGCTCACCGGAATGATGGCGTGGGGCTTGTATTCGTTGTTCAGCTTCAGCAGGAGGGGCATCATTGCGGATTTGTCCTGCAAAAGATCGACCTTGTTCACCACGATGATGCACGCGATCTTTTTGTCGCGGATGGTTTTCAGCATTGCCTCATCCTGCTCGTGCAGCTTCTTGGTGCAGTCGATCACATACAGCACCGCGTCCGCATCCGCCGCCGAGCTTTCCGCCGTTTTCAGCATATGCGTGCTCAGCTTGTTCTTGGGCTTGTGCAGACCGGGGGTGTCGATGAACACATACTGTGTTTCGCCCCGTGTCAGAATGCCCGTGATGCGCGTGCGCGTGGTCTGGGATTTGCTGCTGACCGCGGCGATCTTTTCACCGATCAGCGCGTTGAGCAGCGTGGATTTGCCGGCATTCGTTCTGCCGGAAAGCGTCAGAAATATTGTTTTTGACATAGCAGTCCTTTCTTATTCCGTAACAAAAGTCATATCTCTCGAAATACCGAGCTTTTCAAGCACAGCTTCTTCCTTTTCGCGCATGATGCGCTCGTCAAGCTTGCTCGTTTCGTGGTCGTAGCCGAGCAGATGGAGCATGGAATGCACCGTCAGAAAGCCGATCTCACGATCGAGCGAATGCCCGTAGATGCTTGCCTGCTTGACCGCAGTTTCGATGCAGATGACCACATCACCGAGCAGAACATAGCCGGTTTCGGCGTTGGTTTCCATCGTGCCGTCGGAATCCGTCAGCGGGAAGGAGAGTACATCCGTCACGCTGTCCTTATTGCGGTATAACTTATTCAGACTCCGGATCTCACCGCCGGACACAAAGGAAACGCTGACCTCGGCATTCTGTGTAAAGCCCTCGGACACCAGCACTGCATGACAGCAGCGTCTGATGAGCAGGCGAATGCCGGAAGGAATCCTGACACTGTTCTGATTGTTTTTCACATAGACCTTCAATTTACCTGTTTGCTGCATTAGAGTTTTCTCCCTTCCTTATAGTAGGCTTCATAAGCCTTAATAATATCCTGTACGATCTTGTGACGCACGACATCCTTGTCAGAAAAGCGGATGGTCGCGATGTCATCCACATTTTTCAGTACCTTCATCGCCTCGATCAGTCCCGATCTGCGCTTTTCCGGCAGGTCGATCTGCGTGATATCGCCCGTAATGACCATCTTGCTGCCCTCGCCCAATCGCGTCAGGCACATTTTGATCTGCTCCGGCGTGGTGTTCTGCGCTTCGTCAAGGATGATGAACGCGTTGTCAAGGGTGCGCCCGCGCATGTAGGCAAGCGGTGCGACCTCAATGACATTCTTTTCCATGTGACGTGCAAAAGTCTCCGCGCCGAACATATCAAAGAGCGCGTCATAAAGCGGACGCAAATAGGGATCGACCTTGGATTGTAAATCCCCCGGTAAAAAGCCCAAACGCTCACCGGCTTCCACTGCCGGACGAGTTAGGATGATCCGGTTGACCGTCCGTTCCCGAAATGCGGCAACCGCCGCGGCAACAGCAAGATAGGTTTTGCCTGTACCGGCAGGACCTACGCCGATGGTGACGGTGTTCTTTTGAATGG
>CALGTT010000204.1 GCA_937901485.1 uncultured Ruminococcus sp. | reverse complement strand
AGCCCCCGCTAAATCCTCCCCCGCTTTGCGGGGGAGGTGCCGCCGAACGGCGGCGGAGGGGGCAAAATTCGGTGATACTATCTCCCAAAAACAGACTTTTGTCCAAACTGAAAGGGCGATGCGGAACATGCATCGCCCTCTCTGTTTATTTCATATCAATATGCTTCCAGTACCCCTTGAGATACACCGCGCCGGAAATTACCGTCAGCAGGACGGAGATCCAGACCAAGCCCCAGAGCACGACATAAACCGCAAAGGTCACTTCTTCGGAGGGATTGACCAGTCCGAAATCCACTTGCAGCATCAGCCAGAGCTGAATGACAACGATCGTCACCATCGTGAACGCCGTTTTCAGCTTGCCCCAGATGCCGGCTGCAACGACAATGCCCTTTTCTGCGGTGACAAGGCGCAGTCCGGATACCATGAATTCACGCGTTGCGACGATCGTCACGACAATGCCGTTGACCGGACTGTTCCCGATATCGGAAAGAGCTGCCAATGCTGCAAGCACAAGCACCTTATCTGCCAATGGATCGGCAAATTTGCCGAATGTGGTAATCAGGTTGTGCTTTCGCGCAATGTGCCCGTCCAGTGCATCCGTCACGCTTGCAAGAATGAACACCAACAGCGCGAGCGCGTAGCGGCAGGGAATCACTTGCAGGTACATGCACAGAAGATACACCGGTACAAGCAGGATGCGCAGGAGCGTTAATTTGTTCGGCAGATTCATGCAATCACCTCCCCAAGCAGGTCATAATCAAGTGTATCCGTAATGCGGATTTCTACGAAATCGCCGATTTTCAGTGGTTTTTCAGAGGAGAAGAACACTTTCCCGTCAATGTCGGGCGCATCCTGTGCCGTTCTGCCGAAATAGCATTCTGCCCATTTGTCAAAGCCCTCAACTACGGCAGTTTTCACCGTGCCCAGCTGGGCTGTATTGGCTGCCGCGCTCAGTTCCATCTGCTGTTCCATGATGATGTCCGCACGGTGCGCGCGTTCTTCCTCGTCCACTTGGTCGGGGAATTCTGCCGCCTTTGTGCCGTCCTCCTGCGAGTAGGCAAAGCAGCCGAGGCGGTCGAACT
>CALGTT010000203.1 GCA_937901485.1 uncultured Ruminococcus sp. | reverse complement strand
GAACGGTCCGATTGGGGAATCTGCTTCCAATACGCCGATACCGCTGCCGTTGTCCGCAAAGTATAAGAAGAACTTATCCTTGCCGTTGATTCTTTTATAGCAAGCAGCCGGAGCCCAGGAATTGTTTGCCTTCTTTGCTGCACCATCTTTTCCTGCCGCATAAATGGAACCATGGTCGGTCCAGTTTACCATATCCTTAGTGGAAATTACGTTAATGGATCTGATAATTCCATAGGAATTATCCTTCAGTTCACCGTTGGCATCGTATTCCGGGGTATCAGCAGTCATATAAATGTACAGTGTATCATCATACACCAGCGCATATGGGTCTGCACCGAAACGCTGTGTCATCAGTGGGTTGTTGTCTAACATACCCTTGGCATTCTTTGCCTTTTCACGTTCCTTTTCGCCGATTTTTGAGATCCTTTCCTCATTGAACCACATGTTCAGTCCGAAGGACTGGAGGAAGGAGAACGCAGAAGAACAGATCCAGTAGAAGCCCACACCGGCAGGCACGGTAAATGCCAGCCAGATAGAGAACAGGGGCATGATGTAGAGCATTGCGTTCATCGCACCCATGCCATCCATATTCTGATTGCGCTTTTTCTGCACAGACTGCATATAAATCGTCATGGCAAGCTGAATCAGACCGGATATCACAGGGATGAGGAACAACGGGAAATTCTTCGTAATATCGCTGACATGGGGTGTCAGGTTCAGGTCAACGCCGAGGATATTGAAGCTTTCCGCAAAACCCACGACCTCCGGCACAAATTCCGTGCTCACAGTTGCCATCTTTTCTGCAAATGCATCCTGATTCTTCAGCACTTCATCCATGAGGATCAGCTGAATACGCAGGTCGGAACGCTCAGGGTCGATGTTCTCGTTGAACTGGGAGGCTACCTGAATTGCCTGTGATACTGTCGCATTGTCATATCTGAGGATATGCGTCATGGGCTTATATACAACGCCCAGCACACCGTACAGAATGAGCAGTGAAATGATCATCGGCAGACAGGAAGCATAGGGGTTGATGTTTTCTTCCTGATAGAGCTTCATCTGCTCTACAGAGAATTTTTCAGGGTTATTCTTATATTTCTCGCGCAGCTTCTTCAGCTTCGGCTGAACCAGCTGGGTATGCACGACATTTTTCTGCTGTTTGTATTGGATCGGAAACACAATGAGCTTGGTGACAAGCGTAAAGAAAATAATGGCAACGCCATAGTTGCCCACAATGTCATAGATCCACTTCATGATGAATCCAAGCGGTGTACCGATCAAATCAATTAAAAAACTCAATTTAGCTACCTCTTTCTTGCATCCTATTCACGGATTTCAGCCATTATCCTGCCAGAAATACTTCGGGAGCATTTTCCATGAGAACTGCTCCGGAACAGGGTCGATACCGCCCCTTGCCCACGGATGACACCGCAGGAGTCTGGAAACTGCCAGAATCAGCCCTTTCACTACGCCGAACCGCGTAATTGCAGTGACAGCATAGGAAGAACAGGTCGGAAGATACCGGCAGCACCGCGGCAGGAATGGCGAAATACATTTCTGGTACAGCCGTATAGGAAGAATGAGCAGCCGGCGCATCATTTTTTCTCTCTCCTGCTGCGAATGTTCTGCTGCTCGCCGGAGTAGATCCGATGCAGTGCCGGAATTGCCTGCTTCTGGAAATATTCGCTCAATTCCGTCGATTTCAGCTCCAGAAGCATCAATAATAGAACGGATTTGTTTACCACCAGGTCCGATAACTGTTCCAATATCTTCAGTCGGAATAGTCATTGTTGTAATGCTTGGTGCAAATGGTGAAAGTTCTTTCCACAATTACAATGTCAAGTCCAAGCGGGGCATTGATCTCATTCTCACGCCACGCCTGACGAATGAGCCGCCTTGCGCGGCTGCGGCATACGGCATTGCCGACTTTTTTTCCCGTTGTGATGCCAAGCCGGTTGACAGGCAGATGATTTCTGCGCGCATAAATGACTACATACTGCGTCCCGATACTCTGCCCCTTGTGGTAGCAGAGCTGGAATTCTTTATTCTGCCGTATTACTTCAGTCAGCATCATGGAAATTTACCTCAATTCTTTTGCAGAGCTGTCTTTGCGGTATTGTCTTT
>CALGTT010000202.1 GCA_937901485.1 uncultured Ruminococcus sp. | reverse complement strand
GATGGGACAGGGCATCTGGATGGATTCCGAGGGACTGATCGCGGACGAGGATCTGAGCGAGGTACTCAAGCACGGCACGCTGTCCGTGGGCTTCATCGGGCTTGCGGAGACACTCAAAGCCCTCATCGGCGCACATCACGGTGAGAGCGAGGAGGCGCGTGCACTTGGTCAGGAGATCATCTCCAGAATGCGCAAGCGTCTGGATGATGAGGCACAGAAGACCGGTCTGAACTTCTCCCTGCTGGCAACGCCTGCGGAGGGACTGTCCGGACGTTTCGTAGGCATGGACAGAAAGAAGTACGGCAAGATCGAGGGTGTCACCGACCGCGCGTACTACACAAACTCCTTCCATGTACCGGTTTACTATGAGATCAGCGCGTTTGACAAGATCAGGATCGAAGCTCCCTACCATGAGCTGACGAATGCAGGACATATCAGCTATGTGGAGCTGGATGGTGATCCGCTGCAGAACCTGTCCGCATTTGAGAAGGTCATCCGCTGCATGAAGGAGTCGGGCATCGGCTACGGCTCGATCAACCATCCGGTTGACCGTGATCCGGTATGCGGCTACACGGGCATCATTGGCGACAAGTGCCCCAAGTGCGGCAGACCGGAGTCGGAGCACGGCACAGTGGGCTTTGAGCGCATCCGCCGCATCACAGGCTACCTCGTGGGCACGCTTGACCGCTTCAACAATGCCAAGCGCAGTGAGGTGCAGGACAGAGTGAAGCATGGGGTGAAGAACGAGGAGTAATATGACGATGGGAAAGGGGCATCTGCCACCTTCATTGACATATGCGATCTCTCTGTGAATACAAATTGTTCTCGCAGAGTTATTAAGAGCAACTATTATAGAAAGGAGGAAAAGATATGGCTGTTCGAAAAACAAGAAGCGATTGTACAGTTGGAACGTTTGAAAAAACAAGAGGATTGCCAGCTGGAACAATCAGAAACCCCAACGGAAGAGACACACGTAGCGACAAGAAGATTGGCACTATCCGCAAGGAAAACGCCAAAAAGAAAGGAAAGTGATTGGTGTATGGGATTTTTGAACTTAAAAAAAGAAAATGAACACTTAAAAAAAGAGAATAAGCGATTGCGTAAACTTTGTAAAGAAAAAGACTCTTATTTTATGGAACTTATGTCTGATGGTCTGCGTCATGGAAGTAAACTTGCAGCAAAGCATATGTCAGATAGAAAAAAATATAAACATGGGAAATAGCGTACATCAAGAAATCTATTAAATTGAGATATACAGTATCTGTTTATGTTTAGCGATCATTTTGAAATTGATTTTCAAACTACAAATCCAATTCTTGAAAGGGGCATCCGCCCCTTTCTGCATATCTCAAAAAGGAGGAATCCCCATGCATTTACAGCTTTCCGGCACAGCCAACGACTCCATCGTGGACGGTCCGGGCATCCGGTTCACGATCTTCGTGCAGGGCTGCCCCCATCACTGCGCGGGCTGCCACAATCCGCAGACACACCCCTTTGACGGCGGCACGCCTGCGGACACGGACGAGCTGCTCGGACGCATCAAGGGCAATCCCCTGCTTGACGGCGTGACCTTTTCCGGCGGCGAGCCGTTCTGTCAGGCGGCGGCACTCGCGGAGCTTGGCGCACAGGTCAGGGAGCTTGGGCTGAACATCATCACCTACACCGGCTACACGTTCGAGGAGCTGTACGCCAGACGCGCGGAGGACGGCATCGGCGACCTGCTGGCGGTGACGGACTATCTGGTGGACGGGCGGTATATCGAGGAGCTGCGCAGCTACGAGCTGCACTTCCGCGGCAGTTCGAACCAGCGGATACTGGACTGCCGTGCGAGCCTTGCCGAGGGCTGTGCGGTCGTGACGGAATTTGCATGATCTGCTATACCTACATCCTGCGCTGTGCGGACGGGACGCTCTACACGGGCTGGACGAATGACCTCCCGAAGCGCATCGCGGCGCACAATGCCGGCAAGGGCGCGAAATACACGCGCTCCCGCCTGCCGGTGGTGCTGGTCTACGCCGAGCCGCACGCGGACAAGGCCGCGGCAATGCGGAGGGAGTGGAGGATCAAGAGGATGACGAGGGAAGAGAAGCTTTCGCTGATCGGGAGTTGTCCGCTTCTATGAATACATACAAAAATCCCCCGATATTTCGGGGGATTTCCTCATATCCACTTACTTCAGCGCAGCCATCTGCTCTTCGAGCTTTTCGATCAGAGCCTTTGCCTTTGCTTCGCTCTCGCGAACGCCGGCAACGACCTTTTCAGGGGCTTTCGCCATGAACTTTTCGTTGTTCAGCTTGTTGTTGACAAACTCCAGCTCCTTGTACGCCTTGTCCAGCTCCTTCTGGATTCTTGCACGCTCGTCATCAAGATTCACCAGCTCTGCAAGCGGCAGGAACATCTTGGCATCGGCAGTAACAACACTCACCATGCCTGCCAGTGCCTCGGTCTCCTCTGCGAGTACATCCACGGAGGACGCACTTGCCAGACGGATCAGGAAACTCTTGGCGATCTCGTAGGTGTCCGCATTCTTGCTGACGATGGTGACATGTGCCTTCTTGGAGTTCGGCACCTTCAGCTCTGCACGGCACTCACGGACTGCACAGATGGCTTCCATGATCTTCTCCATGGTCGCTTCATCCTCTGCAAAATTCAATGCCTCGTCATATACCGGATACTGCTGCATCATCAGGAAGTCACCGTCATGCGGCAGTGCCTGATAGATCTCCTCGGTGATGAACGGCATGAACGGATGCAGGAGCTTCAGGATATTGGTCAGAACATAGCACAGTACATACTGCACGTTCGCCTTTCTTGTCTCGTCCTCGCCGTTCAGACGGATCTTTGCCAGCTCAATGAACCAGTCGCAGAAGGTGTTCCATGTGAAGTCATAGAGCTTCTGTGCGGCAATGCCCATTTCAAAGCTTTCCAGATTGTCGGTAACTTCCTTGGTCACGCTGTTGAGCTTGGACAGGATCCACTTGTCCTCCAGCTCCAGTGTTTCGGGAAGCTTGCACTCGTCAATGGAGAGGTTCATCAGCAGGAAGCGGGACGCGTTCCAGAGCTTGTTTGCAAAGTTACGCATTGCCGTGATTTTCTCCGGACTGTAGCGCATGTCGTTGCCGGGGGTGCTGCCCTGTACAAGCATGAAACGCAGTGCGTCCGCACCGAATTCCTCGATGACAACCAGCGGATCAATGCCGTTGCCGAGGGACTTGGACATCTTTCTGCCCTGCGCGTCGCGCACGATGCCGTGGATGACAACCGTGTCGAACGGCAGCTTGCCGGTATAGGCAAGACCGGAGAAGATCATGCGGCTTACCCAGAAGCCGATGATATCATAGCCCGTGACCAGTGTGTTGGTCGGGTAGAAATACTTGTAGTCCTCGGCATCCTCATTGGGCCAACCCAGAATGGAGAACGGCCAGAGGGCGGAGGAGAACCATGTGTCAAGCGTGTCGGGATCCTGCTCCAGATTTGCGCCGCCGCACTTCGGGCAGGTGCACGGCGCACTCTTTGCCACGATTGTTTCACCGCAGTCTGCGCAGTACCACGCCGGAATTCTGTGTCCCCACCAGAGCTGACGGGAAATGCACCAGTCGCGGGTGTTGCGCATCCAGTTGAGATAGATCTTGGTGAAACGCTCCGGAACAAAGCGCAGCTCGCCGTCCTCAACAGCCTTGATCGCCGGTTCTGCGAGGGACTGCATACGAACGAACCACTGCTTGGAGATCATCGGCTCGATGGTATTGTGGCATCTGTAGCATGTGCCGACATCGTGCTTGAGCTCCTCGATCTTCTTGAGCAGACCGAGTGCTTCGAGATCTGCAACGATCGCCTTGCGTGCTTCCGCAGTCGTCATGCCCGCATACTTGCCGCAGTCGAGCACCTCCGGCTCACCCTCGGTCATATGACCGCTTGCCATCAGCTCCTGATATGCCTGCAGATCCTCCGTACCGGTCATGTGACCGTCATAGGTGAAGCAGCGCACCAGCGGCAGGTTATGACGCTGACCAACCTCGAAGTCGTTCGGATCATGTGCAGGTGTGATCTTTACCACGCCCGTGCCCTTTTCCATGTCCGCGTGTTCATCGCAGACGATCGGGATCTCCTTGTCGAGCAGCGGCAGGATGACATGGCAGCCGTGCAGGTGCTTGTAGCGGGGATCTTCCGCATTGATGGCAACGGCAGTATCACCGAGCATCGTTTCGGGACGGGTGGTCGCGATTTCCAGATATTCGCCGGTTTCCTTGACCGGATAGAGCAGGTGCCAGAAATTGCCGTTCTGCTCCTCGTATTCTACCTCTGCGTCAGAAATGGAAGTAACGCATTTCGGACACCAGTTTACCATACGGTTGCCGCGGTAGATCTTGCCCTCGTTGTAGAGCTTGACAAAAACCTCAAGAACGGCATCGGAGCAGCCCTCATCCATGGTGAAGTGCTCGCGCTCCCAGTCGCAGGAAGTACCGAGGGTACGGAGCTGCTTGACGATCCTGCCGCCGTAGGTTTCCTTCCATGCCCACGCACGCTCCATGAACTTGTCACGTCCGAGATCCTCCTTGGTCAGACCTTCCTCGCGCATTGCCTCCACGATCTTCGCTTCTGTGGCAATGGCAGCGTGGTCAGTGCCGGGCACCCAGAGTGCCGCATAGCCCTGCATTCTCTTGAAACGTGTCAGGATATCCTGCATGGTATTGTCCACGGCATGGCCCATATGGAGCTGACCGGTAACATTTGGAGGGGGCATTGCAATGGTATAGGGCTTCTTCTTCGGATCGCGGATACCGCGGAAGCAGCCGGCAGATTCCCATTGTGCATAGATCCGCTTTTCTACATCCTGCGGATTATAAACTTTTGGCAAATCATTTCTCATATTCTTGTTTCCTTTCCGGAATATGTATCATACATCCCGCCTTACAGCGGGATGTATGGGAAAAATCATATTACTTCTTTACCTTAACTGTCACAGCTCTGTCATCATCGCCTGCGATCTCCAGAGTCAGGTCTGCGTCTGCGATCTCTGCACGATTGCTCAGTGTTTCGCCGCAGATATAGTCCACCCATGCCTCCGGTACGCTGCCGACAAACTCGACTGTGATCTCATCGGTGATCGCGCAGTCCATCTGACGGCGTGCATCCTGTACCGCACGCACGATGTCACGGGCAAAGCCCTCATCCTTCAGCTCATCGGTCAGTGTCAGGTCGAGGGATACCACAACGCCCTTTTCACTTGCCACATGCTGACCAGCCTTTGCCTGATAGGTCACAAGGATGATCTCTGCATCGAAGCTTTCCTGTGTGCCGTTGATCTCCAGCAGTGCGTCCTCCGCTCTCAGCTCGAACTTGCCGGTCTTGACAGCCTTGATGATCTCCGGAATTCTGTCCGGATATCTGTTTCTGATCTCGTTGAAGTTCGGTGCGTACTTCACTTCTGCCACGCTGCCGACACTTTCAAGGATCTCCACATGCTTCACGTTCAGCTCCTCAGCGATGATGTCGCTGAAGCTCTCTACCACGGCATTGCCTGCCTTTTCGGACAGTACCACGCGCAGAGTGCTCAGAGGCTGACGGTTCTTGACCTTGTTCTTGCTTCTGATGGAGCGTGCAAGGTAGATCACGTTGCGCACGAGCTTGACCTGAGCAAGCAGCTCCTCATCCTTGATCACAGACGACAACCGCTCGATATACGACTCTACCACGGCGGGAAACAACCGCCAACGAGGTGTTCAGCGCACCCTGCGTCGCAAAGCCTCGATACTCTCTAACCGCCTTAGCGACTATCTCAACCGAAATACGGATATGTACCCCGAGTACGTACCTGTGAATAACCCACTAAACCGCTGTTCAATCAATGGAGATATTATTCAAATACGTTAGCGGCATACTTAGCGCCCTCGCTGCGCTGCTATGTCCTGTCGCCCCGCTTGTGGCTGTTGCCACAGCCTTTATCCTTGTCGACTTTGTTATTCGATGGGGCAGATTAAACGGTCGCTGAGACACGGACGAATCCACAGTCGGATTCATTCCAGTCAGATAGGATGGCGCTTGACTCCTTTGAGTGCGTGAGCAGTTGGTGCTCTTCAACAAGCGATCTGATTTCGGCTCTCTCGGATGCATTCGGTTTCCCGACGGTATAGGCGCCGGAGGCGAGTGGAATGTCCATGCCCCTGGAATAGACAAACACATTCCCGTTTTTGAGACCGTGGCAGAACCCCTCTCTGGGGAGCGAAAGAATAAGGGCTCTTCCGCCATTCATGTCCGCACAGCCGTTTGCGCCGATTTTATCTGCGACGAAAGTGATTCCAGGTCCGAGCCCAGTGCCAAACCCGTCACCGGCCGCTCCTCTGAAGTGGATGACAATCTTGTCGTTCCGTAGCGTTGCGTCACCATAGACTTCCTTCATGGTCCGAGAAAGCTTCTTCCCAACTTCATGGTCCGCAGCTGTGATGTCGCAGCAGAGGGTACGATTATGACGAGCCGAAGGCACGACTTTCGGTAGAAGTTCAAGTTCGTCGTATGTTCTGTTCATTCAGGTGATTCCTTTGTTTGATGTCTCTTGCCTTTCCTAATAGCAAGGACCGTGCCAATCGCATCAAACCGTTGTACTGATGGTCTGGGGACGCGCTTTTTGGAAATAGAATGTAATCCTTGGTTTGGCGGATCTTACATTAAGTGTAAGACCAGCGCCTTTGGCACTGAGCTTTGTGGGTTGGCACAGAATTTGCGCAATATTCAATCGCATAATCAACGAGGTGCGCGGCATAAACCGCGTTGTCTACGACATTTCCTCCAAGCCTCCGGCCACGATCGAGTGGGAATTGAGATATGGGAGAAGTTCAATGACTACGGACGGCTCTCGGGGTTGGATGTGACGCGAGAGACATTCGAGATTCTGAACCGTGAACTTCGTGTTTTAGGCTTTCACGGCTCGAAGGCCTCGTATGAACTTCGCAAGATCTGCATAGACCATGTCTATCAAAAGTACGGCGCTGAAATGGCGGTCTCGATCTCCGGCGACGATATCCGAACTATAACCAAGTACTATGCCGACCCCGCCCAGCCTAATCTCGGAGCGGTAAGAATCGTGGATTTACTTTAGAAGATTTATGGGGGCGGTGTTTCAAGGATTAAGCGCTTCCCCCATATCCAAGAGGCGTAGTTAATATTTGTCTTAGCAGTCAAGGAAACCGAATAAAATGTCGTGGAAGTTGAAGTTTGAACAATCGAATAGAGTAGTAATATGTTCAAACGCAAAATAGCGGTTTTAGTAAAACTCTCTCTATCATATTATGGAGAAAAATAGAGAATTTCAGAGATATTATCCATTATCCGCTACCGACGAAATATCATCAAAATTTCCTGATAAAAACAGAGAGACTTATTTTCCGAAATCCCCCTAAAATGTAATATTCTCCGTCCCAATCCAGTTTTAGGGGGTTCGAATCCCTCCCTCTCCGCCATCAATTTTTACAAATAGAGAGAGTCGCCGAAAGGCGGCTTTTTTGTTTTCATGATTTCCCCATGTTTTAAAGGATTTTTCGCCATTCCGTGCAAACGGGCGTGTCTCTGTTGCACTTGGTGCATAGCGGTGAGAAGGCGAATTCAGCAAATTTCTCTATTTCTCTCTCTTCAATAAGAGAATCGTTTACGGTGTTATCACCCAATAAAATAAGGGGTTTTTGAGGTATTCCCTTTTCGATAGAGACGAGGGTAGAGATGGCACATGGAGAGAGTGTGTGTCCTTTACCAGTCTCTATGGGTATGACTAATTTTCTATTGTGGTTCATTTTAGATGTTGTGGAATGCTGTAATAGTTTGCATAGATGAGCGTAATATTAAATCCGAAAAGCGGGACAAACTGGCCTCTTGAGAACAGATAAATACGGTGTGAGGATGCTTGTAATTGGACTGGATAATCCCAAGCGATTACGGCATCATACCTAATCGAAAGGAGAAACTGGAATGTTAGAGCCAACACCAGAATTAAAATCTGAAATCGGCAGCCTACAATGGATGAACGATGAACAACTTAAGAAAATGTATGCGGAATTAATTCCGGATGCACAGAACTGCGCGAGAGAAGATGTCTTGCGTTTCTTGATTGCTTATCGCCTGCAGGAGCGATTCTACAACCTTAAGCTTTCGGAGTCGAGCAAGAAGACACTTGCAAAGACAGTTGAGGGCGATAAGCTGATGCGCGCTTCTTGGGAGGCAAGGAAGCCGTCAAAGCATAGACTTGTCAGAAACTGGAAAGGAGTCGATTATGAGGTTACAGTGCATACGGACGGTCGCGTAGAGTTCGACGGAAAGATGTATCGATCCCTCACGGCGGTTGCTAAGGCGATTACAGGTTCTCATTGGAATGGTCCGGTATTCTTTGGAGTAAAATGATGGAAGATAATATCGAATGCAAAAGGTGCGCGATTTATACGCGCAAATCGACCGAGGAAGGTCTAGATAAGGAGTTCAATTCGCTTGAGGCTCAGTTTGATGCATGTAATGCGTACATAATAAGTCAGGCTT
>CALGTT010000201.1 GCA_937901485.1 uncultured Ruminococcus sp. | reverse complement strand
GGTCGTGGTGATGGTGCTCGTGACCGCAGCAGCATTCCTCGTCATGGTCGTGGTGATGGTGCTCGTGACCGCAGCAGCATTCCTCGTCATGGTCGTGGTGGTGATGGTGGTGGTGCTTCTGCTCCTCCATCATCTGCTCCAGCTCGTCATTGAGGGTATTTTTGCGTGTCATTGCCTCCACGAGCTGTGCGCCGGTGAGCTGATCCCAGTCGGTGGTAACGATGGGCGCGTCCGGATTGCACTTGCGCAGGCGTTCGATGCAGTCATCGAGCTTGTCCTGCGAAAGCCCCTGCGTGTGGCTGAGGATCAGGCAGCTTGCGTGGGTGATCTGGTTGTCGAAGAATTCGCCGAAATTCTTCTGGTACATCTTGCACTTCTTGGCATCGACCACGGTCGTAAAGCCATCAAGCACCACATCCTGTGCGTGGATGCCCTCGACTGCCTTGATAACATCGCTGAGCTTGCCCACGCCGGACGGTTCGATCAGAATGCGGTCGGGCTGGTAGTCGGTGAGCACCTGTTCGAGAGCCTTGCCGAAATCGCCGACCAGACTGCAGCAGATGCAGCCGGAATTCATCTCGGTGATCTCCACACCAGCATCCTGCAAAAAGCCGCCGTCAATGCCGATCTGACCGAATTCGTTTTCAATCAGCACCAGTTTTTCGCCGGCATAGCCCTCTGCGATCAGCTTCTTGATGAGTGTTGTTTTTCCGGCACCAAGAAAGCCGGAGAAAATTGTAATCTTTGTCATAAATCACACGTTCCTTTCAAAAGTTTCTGCGCTTGCACGCCTTATCTTTAAGTATAACACTTTTTTTTGTAAGTTGCAAGTGCCTTTGTGGCAGTTTACAAAAAAACAGTTGACAAATATAGTTTTTTAGTATATAATGTTAATATCATAATATTTGGGAGGTTTATCAATGAAACATCGTATTTTTTCCACACTGCTTGCAGCCGTGATGACATGCAGCATTGCTGCACCGCCGATCGCAGCTGCGGCAGCATCCGCACCCCTGTACACGGCATCCATCGCAGAAACGCCGCTTGCAAAGTCGGAGGTAACAGAAAGCTCCGTATATGCTGCAATCACTGCAATGGAAGCCGAGTACCCGACCGGAACGACATGGACGAATGACAATTCCTATGCATGGAAGGGCGGCATTTATGGTGAGGGCTATGGCTGTGCAGGCTTTGCCTTCATGATGAGTGACGCGGCATTCGGCGATCTGCCGGCGCGTATGGTGGAGACTTTTGATCCGTCCACTGTTCGTGTGGGTGACATTCTTCGTTACAGCAACCACTCCGTTGTGGTTCTGGAGATGAAGGAAAACAGCTTCATTGCCACAGAGGGCAATATCAGCAGCATGGTCTACTGGGGACGCGAGATCCCGTTCAGCGAAATGGATGGGACATTTGAGCATCATATTACCCGTTATCCGGAAACACAGGACGAGCCGACCACAGAGCCGATCGACCTGAAATTTGATGCGGTCGTAGAGATCACTGAAATGCCTGTCAGAACGATGTATGCGCTGAACAACACGCTTTATACAAAGGATGAGGTGCTGGATCTGACCGGTCTGCGTGTGAACGTGTATCACAAGTATCTGGGCTGGCAGGAGACAGTGTATGAGAATGTCAACCCGCTGGACTATCCGGAGGCATTCACCATTTCCGGCTTTGATGCAGCCGCTGTGGGCGAACAGGAGATCACGCTCACCTATGGCACATTTAATCATGAGCTGAATGAGGATGTGCGTACCTCCGTTTCCTTCCCCATCCAGATGCTCGATCTGACGACGAAGGAATACATGAATGAACGCTGTACTGCCAGGCTGGAGCTTCAGGCTCTGCCGGAAAAGCTGGAGTATGCGTTGAATGAACCGCTTGACCTGACGGGTATCCGCGTACTGGTGGAGCGTTATTATGCCGAGAAGAAATACCGTTCCCCCTATGATGCGGAAAAGCTCAATGCAAGCGAGGAATTCACGATATTTGGCTATGATCCGAGCAAGGCAGGCGAGCAGGAGGTAATGCTTGTCTACGATTACTTCAATCAGGAGTGGAACGAGGATGTCAGCGCGGCGGTATCCTTCAAGGTCACTGTCAGGGACGAAGCTGTCGGCGAGCATTTCACAGCAAGTATGGAGATCGTACAGCCGCCGGTCAAGACGCTCTATAAGCTTAATGACACCTTTGATCCGCAGGGCCTGCGTGTGAATGTACGGCACAGCAATCTGGAAGAATGGGATCTGATGTATGAGAATACCGATCCGCTGGACTATCCGGAGCAATTCACCATTTCCGGCTTTGACAGTACAACAGCGGGAATGAAGGAGATCACGCTCACCTACGGCACATTCAATCATGAGCTGAATGAGGATGTGCGCACATCCGTGACCTTTACTGTGGAAGTTATTGATCTTGAGGCGAATACCGATCGTTATGTCTCCTCGATGAGCCTGCTGAAAGCACCGGCAAAGGTGGAATATCTGCTGGGTGAGCCGCTTGATCTGACCGGTTGTCAGGTAAGCGTTTCGGAGAGATATGCAAACCGTTCCTTCCATGATGATCCCTATCCGATCATGTACCCTGAAAAATTCACCATCAGCAACTATGATCCCAGTGCTCTCGGTGAGCATAAGGTAATGCTCATTTATGAGAGCTTCAATGACAAGACGAACGAGGATGTCAGATGTGCCGTTACCTTTAACGTAACTGTCAAGGAAGCCGGCGAGGCGGACACCCTCGGCGACATCAACCGTGACAGCAAGGCGGACGCATCCGACGCGGCAATGATCCTGACCGCAGCCGCAGCGGACGGCGCAGGCAGTGACACGGGACTTGATGCGGCACAGATCGCAGATATGGACGTGGACTTCGACGGCGATTTTGACGCAGCCGATGCCGCGATCGTACTGACCTATGCAGCCTACACCGGAAGCGGCGGAACGATGACGCTCCGTGAATATCTGGCAGCAAAGGAATAAAGCAAAAGAGCGAACCATTTCCGGTTCGCTCTCTTTGTCCCTGAAACCACAATGCACAGCAGGTCCTCCACATTATACCAGCTTTTCCGGATGCGTTTCGTAATACTGGATCACCGCATTGACCGAAAGCATATCGCGCTTCATCTGTGCGCGATCCTCCTCGGACATGTCCAGCGTGTCCGGATAGTCTTCCTCGAAATGCAGGTAGGAAACAAGCCGCTGAAAGGTTTCCTTTGTGAGCCGGTATGCCTCCCTGTCAAGAAACAGCAGGATCGCGATCGCAGACAGTGTGCGCCGTGTGCTGTCCGGTTCAAACCAGATGCAGTCATAGCAGGTCATATCCACCGCCAGCGGGAAATCGTTCGGGATAATGCCGCGGCGCGTCTGCTGGGCATACAGCATCAGCAGCCATGCAGTCACATCATAGAGTATTTTATGATAATTCAGCATGTTTCTTCCTCCTTGAAATTGCTGTAAAGGGGATGTCTTTGTACATATTATAGCACGAATTTGTATATTTTGTCAATTACAAACAAGCCGTAAAAAAACTTTTTTCCAAGTACACTAAAATTGAAAAAAAGCTATTGAAAATTGCAGAGTTTTGTGATATGATAATAACATGCAAAATGCGTTGAATACACAGCTTTGCACAGTTCAAATACCCCATCAATACGACGGCATCGTGCCGCCCGATGATGCGATTCAATGGAGGAGTAGAAAATGAGTAATGTAAGACCGGAATCCATGGCAAGGATCACCACACCGGAACTCGCAGAAGCGTTCATTGCTGAGCAGATCGCACAGGTTCGTGAACAGGTTGGTGATAAGAAGGTACTGCTGGCACTGTCCGGCGGTGTGGACAGCTCCGTTGTAGCGGCTCTCCTGATCAAAGCGATCGGCAAGCAGCTGGTCTGTGTGCATGTCAACCACGGACTGATGCGCAAGGGCGAAAGCGAACAGGTCATTGAGGTGTTCCAGAATCAGCTCGATGCCAACCTGATCTACATTGACGCGACCGACCGTTTCCTCGACCTGCTTGCAGGTGTTGCAGAGCCGGAAAAGAAGCGCAAGATCATCGGCGGCGAATTTATCAAGGTATTTGACGAAGAAGCAAGCAAGCTGGAGGGTATTTCTT
>CALGTT010000200.1 GCA_937901485.1 uncultured Ruminococcus sp. | reverse complement strand
CCGAGCATTCTGAATTCAAATTTGTTGCCGGTGAACGCAAACGGGGATGTGCGGTTTCTGTCGGTGGTGTCCTTCTTGAAATTGGGCAGGGCATCCACGCCGATGTCGAATTCCGCGGTATTGGACACATACTTTCTGCCGTTTTCGAGCGCATCAATGACTGCCTCCAGCTCACTGCCGATGAACACGGACACGATCGCGGGCGGTGCTTCGTTGCCGCCGAGTCTGTGGTCATTGCCGGCGGATGCGGCGGACAGGCGCAGCAGCGGTGCATATTCATGCACGCCCTTAAGGATGGCACAGAGGAAGGTGAGGAACTGCATGTTATCCTGCGGTGTCGCACCGGGATCAAGGAGGTTCTGCCCGTCATTGGAGGTCAGCGACCAGTTGTTGTGCTTGCCCGAACCGTTGATGCCCTCAAACGGCTTTTCATGCAGCAGGCAGATCAGACCATGCTTGCGGGCGATCTTCTTCATCAGCTCCATGGTCAGCTGGTTATGGTCAGCGGCGATATTGGCAGAGGTGAACACGGGCGCAAGCTCATGCTGTGCGGGTGCTGCCTCGTTGTGCTTGGTCTTGGAGTAGACACCGAGCTTCCAAAGCTCATAGTCCAGCTCCTTCATGTAGTCAGAAACGCGCTGCTTGATGTTGCCGAAGTAATGATCCTCCAGCTCCTGTCCCTTGGGGGGCTTTGCGCCGAACAGCGTTCTGCCGGTAATGATAAGATCCTCACGTTTGTCATAATCTGCCTTATCCACGAGGAAATATTCCTGCTCCGCGCCGACAGTGCACATGACATGTGTTGCACTGGTATTGCCGAACAGCCGCAGGATACGCAGAGCCTGCTCGCTGACCACGTTCATGGAGCGCAGGAGGGGCGTTTTCTTGTCAAGGATCTCGCCCGTGTAGGAGCAGAATGCGGTGGGGATGTAGAGGGAATCGTCCTTGATGAAGGCATCGGAGGTCGGATCCCATGCGGTATAGCCGCGTGCCTCAAAGGTTGCGCGAAGACCGCCGGAGGGGAAAGAGGAGGCATCCGGTTCACCCTTGACCAGCTCCTTGCCGGAGAATTCGAGGAGAACTTTGCCGTGCGCGGAGGGGGAGAGAAATGCGTCATGCTTTTCCGCTGTGACACCGGTCATGGGCTGGAACCAGTGGGTATAGTGCGTTGCGCCGCGCTCAACTGCCCAGTCCTTCATGGCATTGGCAACCACATCTGCGACCGCAGGATCAAGCGCGATGCCGAACTGCTTGGTTCGCTGGACTGCCTTGTAGATATTTTTCGGCAGGCGGTCACGCATCACAGTGTCACTGAACACGTTGCAGCCAAAATATTCCGGAACATTGGAAATACTCATGGATTCTGACATAGAATAGCCTCCTTAATAAAAATCGCGCTCCGAATCAGGATGTCATATACATCAGAATCGAAACGCGGTTGATTCGTTAATCACGTTTTAATGATACACCAAAAACGCGGATTTGTCAAGGAATTTTGCGAACTTTGTCAGTTTGATTGCATTTTTCCATTTTGTACAAACCACCTTTGGCATAAATAACAGCAAATGCTGTGACCGGAGAAACGGAACACGCACGGAGGCGCGTCCCGTTTCCGGTTTATTCTTCGGCTGTGCCGAATTCCTCGACAAATTTCTGCAATGCGGGGAATGCGATCTCATAGTTTTCCTGCATTTCCTTCTTGAAGCTGAATGTATCCTTGACCTTGCGGATGCCGATGTAAATATCCTTGTCAAGCGCTTCTTCCCAGCCCACAGCCTGTGCAAAATCCGTATCGTGCAGGTAGAAGCGGAAGCCCTCGGTCTGTGCGTAATCGCCGAAATGCGGTTCGAGGTCATCAAGCGTGCTGTCGGGCACGATGAATGCGTCCGCGTCCTCGTCGGAAATGACGATCAGGGAATCTCCGATCTGGAACTCTGCGAACAGCTTGGTGCTGTCGCCGGTGTAGCCGCTTTGCATTGCGGATTCCTCGGATGCCGGAATATAGTACACATCCACGCTGATCTCGCCGTCACCGTTTTCGTCCTCGATGTACTGCTCAAAGATCTCCTCGATGCGGTAGGAACACTGGGCGTTGAAGGAATCGTCATCGGACACGAGCAGGACGATGAGATCCGCCCTGACCGTGGTCAGCGTGGAATAGACCAGAAAGCCCACCACAAATACAAAGAAACCGCCGATGCCCATCCACCACTTGTTGTGGTAGAAGAAATTGCCGATTTTCTGCCAGATGGTGTATTTTTTCTGCTCCTCCTGCTCCTCGCGGATGGTTTCGCTCTCCTCGATCACGCCCTGTTTCAGGCGGATCAGCTCCAGACGCTCCTCGCGCAGCTGCTTTTCATAGGCAGCCCTGCGCTCCTCCTCCGCCTGCTGTGCGATCTCACGCGCCTTGGCTTCGGCTTCGGCAGCAGCCGCCTGCTGCTGCGCCTCCATCTCGCGGGCGATCTCAAGGACGCTTTTTTCTTTGGGTTTCTTTTGTTTTTTTTCGCTCATAAACCTACTCCTTCGCCAGTTCCTCCAATGCATGGAACACCGCATCCATCATATCCGCAGACGGCTCATGTCCGCAGTCCTTGACAATGCGGCATTGCAGATGGGGATTTCCGCTGTTTTCTGCAATTTCCTGCACATATGCCGTTGTCGCTACAATATCCGTATCCCCCTGCACCATGAGATAGGGGAGCTTCACATTCCGCAGTGTACCGGTCAGATCGAGTGCAAGGATCTCTTTCCAGAGCGTCAGATTGCCCTGACAGCCGTTGACCATGATTGCCTTAAAATCACGGAATTTGTAGTCAGGACTTGTCAGCAGTCCCCAGATCATGCTGCCCATGGGAGCTTTTCTGCCGTTCGGGTTGACATTGCCATAGGTATACTTCCGGACGCTGCCGGACACGAGCATCATGTCCTTTTCCGTGATCCGGTCGATGCGGACGTTCCTGATCTGTGCAAGCTTCTCTTTTGGAAGCTTTGACTGTTCCAGTGCGCGGTACACAATGTCATTGAAGAACTCATTCCGCACGATCTGACCGCAGGAAACAACAGCGTCAACCTGCTCCTGTTCGATGACCTTTGCGCTGAGGATCGAGCCCCATGAGGTGGAGAACAGAATGATCCTGTTTTCCGGAAAGAGCCGCTTGACCTCGCGAATGAGGTCGGCAGTCATCTCCACAAAGTTTGTGATTGAAAAGCTGTCACCGAGCCGGTGGTCGTTGATGCCGCAGCCGAGCTGATCCCAGTACACCATGATGAATTTGTCCGTGAATGCAGGAAAAAGCCCACGGCATCCAACAGAAAAAGGGATCGGTGTTCCCGGACCGCCGTGCAGTGTGATGATGACCGGCAAATCCCTGCGTTTTCCCTCGATCAGTACCTTCTGCGGATAACCGCCGAGGGTAAAGGTGTACAGCTCCGAAATTTCGTTGCTCTTGATAATCTCTCTGCGTTTCATAGCTCCTCCTGCACAAAAGGACAGACCTCTCCGAAGTCCGTCCCCAGTGGTGATATTGTAATTGAGGGATAAGCGGATAAGCGGGGGACGCTGTCCCCCGCACCCCCTGCCAAAGGGATGTGATCCCTTTGGAAT
>CALGTT010000199.1 GCA_937901485.1 uncultured Ruminococcus sp. | reverse complement strand
AAAGGAGAATAACAATATGAAATTAAAATCATTTCAAAAGAAAATGTGCGCCGCAGCACTCTGCGCCAGCTATACGCCTGCTTCCAGACGGTGCGGTAAAGCTCTTCGAGCCGTTCCGGCGTGATATGTGATGGCTGAAAAACGGCATAGTGCTGGGTGTAGCGGCTCCAGTCCTTCGTGATGATCCTCCCCTGCTTTTCATATTCCTCGTAGAATTTCGTGCCGGGATATGGGGTAAGGATCGCAAAGCGGCACAGATCCAGTCCGAGCTTGTCCACGCGTTCGGGCAGTGCAAGCAGTTCTTCCTCGGTGTCATGATCAAAGCCCATAACAAAACAGCCATTGACTGCCATGCCGTGGCTGTGGATATTGTCAATGATCTCCTTGTATTTGTCCGTGTCGCAGAATCGCTTTGCCGCACTTGTGAGCGACTGCGTGTTGAGGGATTCCAGTCCGATGAGCACACCACGGCATCCGCTTTCATAAGCCGCCTGCATCAGCTCGTGGTCATAGCCGAAATCGGCAGTAGCATTCGATGCCCAGAGGATCTTCAAGGGCTTGAGCGCGTGCATGAGGGCGAGCGCGTAGTCGCGGTTGCCGAAGAAATTCGGATCGTAGAAGATCACCATTTTCGATTGCAGCGCACGCACCTCATCAACCACACTTTCGACCTGCCGCGGACAGTTCTTCCACATGGTACGCATGGAACAGTATTTGCAGGAATTGGGGCATCCTCTGTTGGCGATGACCGCGGGGATCCTGAGTTTTTTGCGTTTGGTGATCCTGTCCCTTGCAGGGATCGGGAAATCCTCGGCGGAAACGTTGTCGTTTCGGTAGTACTGCTTGGGTGTACCGCTGACGAAATCGCGGATAAATTCGGGAACGGTCAGCTCTGCCGGACCTGCAATGACCGTGTCACAGTGTCGGAGCACTTCGTTGGGCAGTGCAGTGGCATGGTAGCCGCCGCAGACAACATAAGAACCGCGTTTCCGGAACGCATCGCAGTGCTTGTAGGCGGTGATGCTTGACGATGTTTCAAAGGAAACCATCACAAGGTCATAATACTCTTTGTCGTACACTACCTGCTGGGAGTTTTCATCGACAATATCGATCTTCTCGAAAACTCCCTCCGGAATGAGCGAACAGATGACGGCAAGCGTCAGGGAGGGATAGGAAAACAAACTGGAAAATCTGCCTCGGTAAGCGGTTTCCGCTTCGTTCCATGAGTGAATCAGTAACAGCTTGATAGGAATCACCCCTTATTAGAATATAGGATAGTTTAAGTATACCATAAGACTGACCAAAATGCAAGTGTGCCTTGACAATTTCACTTTATTATGTTACAATAGTAATGATTTTCCAGAAAGGACACCATTTTATGAAACGTATTTATACCATTCTCTTTTTCACGCTTTGCCTGATCGTGCTGGCTTTGTTTCCGCTGGATCTGTTTCTTGCGGAAATTCCGGCTTTCGCCATTTACGCCGCACTGATCGCCATGCTCGCCTGTGCGGTGCTCGTCTTTCTTCGTTCCGGACGCAGAATGCGCGTCACATCCGCATTGCTTGCGGTGATCGTTACGATCTCGGCACTCGGCGGCATCTGGATCGATCCGTATTTCAACAGCGTGAATTTCCGCCGAAATTCGGTACAGCCCACACTGCCGTATGACTCCGTACTGCCATCGGACAAGGCGCAGGCGGATCTTGACTACATGATGAAATATGTCAGAAAGCTCCATCCGGCACTGATGGACGGTCTGCCGGAACGAATGCAGACGCGATATGATCAGGTCACAGCGGAGCTTGCGGACATGGAAACGATCACGGTCAACGAGCTTGTGCAGAAAGCGGAATATGTCCTCGCCGTTCTTGACGATGCGCACACCTCCGCGAGGGCTGATTATGCAGAGCCTTTGTACCTGCATCGGTACTACAGCTGGAAGCAGGCAGGAGAGCGGATCGCGGCGGTCAATGGCATCACAGTCAAGGAGCTGCTGGCGCAGAGCCGCGACAAATACAGCTTTGAGGCGGAGAGCTGGCAGCTGGAGCAAATGAGCGGGCATCTGATCCGTCTGGATGGACTTGCCTATCTGGACATTCCGACGGACGGCGCGATCATCTACGCGCTCGAAAATGAAGCGGGCGAGCTTCGCACGGAAAACTGCACGGCGCAGGATTATGTGACGATCGAAGAATACTACCGCATGAACAATGCCGAGCAGCCGCAGAATACCGAGGAAAGCTTTGTGCGCTATGAGATCGACGAGGCACGCAGTCTTGCCGTGATGACGCTGACAAGCTGCCGGTACAACAAGGAATACATCGACTGTTTGCAGAAGATGTTCAGCGAGATAAAGGAAAGGGACATCCGCCATGTGGCAGTCGATCTGCGGGGAAACGGCGGCGGCAATAGTCTGGTGGCAGACGAATTCATCCGCTATCTGGATGTGGACAGCTACCATGATGTCTCCTGTTATCAGCGGCTCGGTTTCCTGATCACACCGAAAAGTGCGGCTCATAAGGAAAACAAGCGGTATGAGGAGCTGCTCTTTGACGGGGATGTGTACATTCTCACATCGGCAGGCTCATTCAGCTCTGCAATGCTGTTTCCGCAGTACATCGCGGACAATGACCTCGGCACGATCATCGGCGAACCGCCCGGAAATCTCGCGGCAGGCTACGGGGACATCGGCATGTTCCGGACACCGAACGCCGGCATCCGGTTGTCTGTATCCACCAAGAAATTCTATCGTGCGGACAAGGAGAACACGGATGAATATGTCATGCCGGACATTGCGTGTGACAGTGAGGATGTTTTCGAACGGCTCTATGATCTGATCGGATAACAAAAAGGGCGGCTGTGCAAGCCGCCCTCTTATTGTACATTTATCCTACCGCACCATCGGAC
>CALGTT010000198.1 GCA_937901485.1 uncultured Ruminococcus sp. | reverse complement strand
TAACGTTCTTGTTTATCTCGGCGAAATCGGGGTCGAGCTGAATTATCTTACTGTTACGGGCATATTTAGAAACATTACCTGTTGCTCTGTCCGAAAATCTTACACCGATACCGATAATAAGGTCTGCCTTGTTCTGTGAAACGGATGAAGCGAAATGCTTCCTCCTCCACGGTGTCACGGGCAGCGGCAAGACCTCCGTGTTTGAAGCGTTGATTGCAAGAACGCTTTCGCTCGGAAAGACCGTCCTGATGCTCCTGCCGGAGATCGGTCTGACTCCCCAGACGCTGAAGCGGTTCGCTGCAAGATTCGGCAGCCGCATTGCAGTCATGCACAGCGGACTGTCCCTCGGCGATCGCAGACGCTCCTATGAACGCGCCCGCACGGGGCAGGTGGATCTCGTGATCGGTACAAGATCGGCGATCTTTGCCCCCCTGCAGAACATCGGACTCATCATCATGGATGAGGAGGGCGAACGCTCCTACAAATCCGATGCTGCCCCGCGTTTTGACACCATTCAGGTCGCAAAGCAGCGTGCCCGTACACACGGTGCGGTACTTCTGCCGGCATCGGCAACGCCGACGCTGGAGAGCTATTATTATGCGCAAAAGGGTGTGTACACGCTTCTGGAGATGAAGAATCGTTATGGAAATGCGCAGCTTCCCGATGTGGAAGTGGTCGATATGACCGAGGAACGGATGCAGGGCAACGACACGGAATTCAGCTCCGTGCTCGTGCAGGCGATCGCGGAAAATCTGGAGCGCGGCGAGCAGAGCATTCTCCTGCTCAACCGGCGCGGCTACCATACCATCATCAGCTGCTGCACCTGCAACCAGCCGGTGCACTGCCCGAACTGCTCGATCCCCATGACCTATCACAAGCCCGATGGCAATCTGCACTGCCACTACTGCGGCGCGATCCGGAAAATGCCGGAGAACTGCGCAAAATGCGGCGGTGAGCATCTGCGGAAGATGGGCTTCGGCACACAGCGTCTGGAGGATGAGCTGGCAGTCCGCTTTCCGCAGGCACGCATCCTGCGCATGGACGCGGACACCACGACCTCGCGCTTTTCGTATGAAAAGAACTTTGAGGCGTTCCGGAAGGGTGAGTATGACATCATGCTCGGCACACAGATGATCGGCAAGGGACTTGACTTCCCGAATGTGACGCTTGTCGGTGTGCTTTCAGTGGATAAGGCGCTGTTTTCGGGAGATTTCCGCAGCTACGAACGCACCTTCGCGCTGATCACACAGGTGGTCGGACGGGGCGGACGCGGCGGAAAGGCGGGCAGAGCCATTTTGCAGACATTCCTGCCCGATCATTATGTCCTGCGCCTTGCGGCAAAGCAGGACACACCGCCGGAAACGGCAAAGACGGCGGCAAAGAAGAAGCTCGGCTTCCCCGTGCCCATCCGCGTGTGGCTGAAAGAGGACGGCTATTATAATGTTGTAAAGGGCTATTTTGAAAGCGACGCGGCGGCGCAGTTTTTCCACACGGAAAAGCTCACAGAGCTGCTCGATGCCCACCGCGCCGGAAAAGCGGACAACAGCCGGAGGATCTGGACGGTGTTCATGTTCCTGAAATGGTATGAGGTGTATTTCGGTGCGGGCGCGGCGACCGCGCTGTCAGACGCGTTTGGAAGCGAATCTGTGAGGTAAGGTCTTTGTTTCGCGGACGAGCTTTCTGAACCGCATGATTCCTTTGCGCTTGGCGCAAGCGGAATCATCGCTATTGATAGAAGTGAAACAGATCGGAGGAGAACTATGTCAAGCAATGTGACTTACAAATACATTAAGGAAAATCCCGATATACAGGAATATATCCGCCGTGCGGATAAGGAGCTGGAGGCTCTGGGCTACACGGAGCATTCCTTTGCCCATGTGGAAAAGGTGGCACATACCGCCGGCGATCTTCTGAAAGATCTTGGGTATGACGAACGCACCGCAGAGCTTGCACGGATCGCGGGCATGATGCACGATATCGGCAACATCATCAACCGCATCGACCACGCGCAAAGCGGCGCAGTCATGGCGTTCCGCCTGCTGGACAACATGAACATGCCGGCATCGGAGATCAGCCAGATCATTTCTGCGATCGGCAACCATGACGAGAGCACCGGACAGCCCCTCAACCCCATCTCAGCCGCGCTCATCATCGCGGACAAGACGGATGTACGGCGTTCGCGTGTGCGCAACACGGACCTGATCACATTCGACATTCACGACCGCGTGAATTATGCGGTGGAGCACTCCGAGGTGCATCTGAATGCTGACAAGACCGCCATTGTGCTGGAACTGAAAATTGATCCGGAGATCTCCTCCGTTGCGGAGTATTTCGAGATCTTTCTCAATCGTATGCTGCTGTGCAAAAAATCCGCACAATTTCTGAAACTGCGGTTTGAATTGATTATCAATGGCACATCCGTTCTTTAATGCTCCGCTTGCGCAAAGCGCGTAAGGAGCAGATTATCAGCGGGGGTTTCCCGCATAGGAGGAATACACATGATTTCTGAATTTCCGCATCTGATCGACCTCAATGACTATCCCGTGACATGGTGGAACGGACTTCTCGACCTCGGCGAGAAGATCCTCCAGAATCCCGCGCTCTACGCCAACAGCTGCCGCGGCAAGCTGATGGGCACGCTCTTCTATGAGCCGTCCACGCGCACACAGATGTCCTTCCAGACGGCAATGCTCCGCCTCGGCGGTACGGTCATCGGCTTTGACAACCCCTCGACTTCTTCCGTGGCAAAGGGAGAAAACCTCAAGGACACGACAAAGATCGTCAGCAATTACGCCGATGTGATCGTCATGCGCCACCCGACCGCAGGCGCGGCAAAGGCGGCGGCACTGACGGCGGACTGCCCCGTCATTAACGCAGGTGACGGCGGACACCTCCACCCGACACAGACACTCACCGATCTGCTGACGCTGAAGGTCGAAAAGAAGCGGCTTTCCGGTCTGACGATCGGACTTTGCGGCGACCTGTACAACGGCAGAACCGTGCACTCCCTGTGCAAGGCAATGAGCTGTTATCCGGACAACCATTTCATCATGATCTCGACCAAGGAGCTGAGAATGCCGTCCTACATCAAGGATGCCATCCGCGCAGGCGGCGGCACATTTGAGGAGACAGAGAGTCTGGAAGCGGTCATGGACAGGCTCGATGTGCTGTATATGACGCGCATCCAGAGAGAACGCTTTGCCTCGGAGGAGGAGTATTTCGCGCAGAAGGACACCTACATCCTCACCCCGAAGAAAATGCAGCTGGCAAAGCCGGACATGATCGTCATGCACCCCCTGCCGCGTGTGGATGAGATCACCGTTTCCGTCGATGACGATCCGCGTGCGCTGTATTTCAAGCAGGCAAAGTACGGCATGTATATCCGCATGGCACTGATCCTGACGATGCTCCAGAGCACCGCAAAAACCGAGCTGCTGCGCGGAAAAGAGCACCTGAACGTAGTCTGCACCAACGAAAAGTGCATTACGCACGCTGAACCCTACCTGCCCAAGAGCTTTACCGGCACGGGAACGACACTGGTGTGTGAGTATTGCGATCACAGGCTGCTGTTGGAGCACTGAGCGCGGAGCTTGTGCAGGACGTGCCAATTCCGTACACGCTATACTATTGAGGATAACACCATGTACAGCTGCTACTATACCGTCCTCTCAGCTTGTAGAAAAAGTCCCTTTCTTTCTGCGTTCGCAGAAAGGAAAGCGAAGTATAACGAAAGGTAAGGGGGAGTTTTTTGCAAAAAACTCCCCCTCTCTCTCAAACAGTCCACCGGACTGTTTGAGAGATTCACCCCTGAAAAAAGCGAC
>CALGTT010000197.1 GCA_937901485.1 uncultured Ruminococcus sp. | reverse complement strand
ACTGCCTCCCGTGCCGCTGCCGCGCCGTTGTAGCAGGAGAGCATCCGCAAATCTGCGGCAATATCGCCGAGCAGCTCCGCAGCATCACGCTGCTGTACGGATTCCGTGGGCTGTACCGGCTGCTCCTGTGCCATGGCTGCCGTGGAAAATTCCACTGTGATCTGTTCGCCATGCGGTGTGAACACCAGTGTTTCCGCAGAAAGCGGCGTGTCGGCAAAGGGGATATTGTCCGAATAGGCTTCATCTGCCTCTGCAAGGGCATAGCGCAGATTCAGGCTGCGCACCGTGCCCAATGCGGATTCCAGCCGCAGTGTGACCTGCCGGATGCTGTCCGTGGACAGGATTCCGAGCAGAAACAGGCTGTTTTCCGGCTGTAACATCACGAGCAGGCCATTTTCAATGCTGTCATATGCCGCGGACAGCTCCAGTGGAATTTCAGTGACAGTCCCGTCCGTATAGGCTGCCGTCAGCTGCATATGCAGACTGCTGCGATAGGCTTCCCAATTGGACAGGCAGAAAAGCTGTGTGGCATTCATTTGCTGTATCATTCCGTGTTCTCCTTCTCCGGCTGCGTGAGCATCTGCGTAAGCAGCCTTGCACCATGGGAGGGGATTCCGACCATGCGGATCATCCCCTTCTCCACTATCATCCGATTTTTCCGTATTTCCGGCATCATCCGCGCATTGTACCTGTCTGTCAGATACAAGAGCCGCTGGTTGGATGAACCGCGCATTCCCTTGCCGTCATCCAACTCCTGCACATATGCGCCATCCACCAGAAGGTCAATTTCCGCGAGGAATGCCTGCACTGCCGGCTGTGCAGAGGCGGCAAGTTCTTCGTGGAGCATTCCGGTATAAACGATAATACCAAGCTCCGGACGAAGCCGGCGCACCTGCTGTACAAGTGCAGCAAGTCCGGCTGCCTGCAAAAACGGCTCACCGCCGCTGATGCTCAGTCCCTCGATGCCCTGTGTCTGCACAATCCGGTCTGCAAGGTCGGCAATGGACATGAGCTTACCGCCGCTGACATCCTGTAAGGGCTTGGCAATGCATCCCTTGCAGGACTTCCGGCAGCCCTGCACCCAGAGGGCAAAGCGATGCGATGGCCCTAAGCAGTCGGTATCTGCCATGTACCATGAAATCCGCAGA